>JBEQBS010000296.1:0-4252 GCA_041639675.1 Rubritepida sp.
CGGAGCGGGCGCCCGGCGTTTGAGGGCGCAAAAACGACCCATACGAACGGCACGACGCGCCCGCGCCACAGGTCCGGTTTTCGTGCCGTTCGTATGACCCGCCACGCGGCGGGCGAGGCCGCCCTGCGCCTGGCTCCCCGCCCGGCGCGCGTCAGGAGATCAGCGCGGCCAGCCAGAAGACGAGGGCCATGGCCAGCAGCATCGCCGCGCCCTGGGCGACGTAGCGGCCCAGCGGCGGGCGCGGCGGCGGCGGCGCCTCGCGCAGCGCCAGGGAATGGCGGCGCAGCGGGCGGCGCTCCGGGCCCTGCCAGCCCTCGGGGCTGAAGGCCAGGCCGCCGGCCGGGGCGGGCATCGGCAGGGCGGGGAGGGCGACGGGCATGGCGGCCGCCGCGCGGAACAGGCTTCGTGACATGCCGACCAGCCGTGCAAACCCCATGCCTTGCATCCTGCGAATCACCTCAGGCGCGGCGCGACCCAGCGGCGGAAGCCCGGTCGCTCGCCCAGGCGCGCATACCACGCCTCCAGCGCCGCGAAGCGGGGCATCCCCTCCACCCGCACCTCCTCGCCGAACCAGCGGCGGGCGAAGCAGCCCAGCACCAGGTCGGCCAGGGTGAAGGCTGCGCCGTCCAGGAAGGGGCGTCCATCGGCCATGCGTCCGTCGAGTATGGCCCAGCATCCGGCGCTGGCCTCCATCGCCGCGCGCACGGCCGCCATGTCGCGCTGCGGCTCGGGGGTGCGGACCATGCCCCAGAACAGGCCACGCTCGGCGGGGGACAGGGTGGAGAGCTGCCAGTCCAGCCAGCGCTCCACGCTGGCGCGGGGGCCGGGCCCGGTGGGGTAGAGGCCCCGCGCGTCCCCGCCATGCAGCAGGCAGAGGTAGCGGCAGATGGCGTTGCTTTCCCACAGCTCCACCGCGCCGTGGCGCAGGCTGGGGATGCGCCCATTGGGGTTCAGCGCGCGGTATTCGGGCGTGTCCACCACGCCGAACTCCATGCCGGCGTCCAGGCGCTCGTAAGGGGTGCCCAGCTCCTCGGCGCACCACAGCGCCTTGATGACGTTGATGCTGTTGGCGCGGCCGTGGAGGGTGATGGTCATGGGGTTCCCCGCTTCTCGAACCGCCAGGGTGCCGCGCTGTCCTCGTTGGCGTCCAGCCGCAGCCGGTGCTCCAGCGGCGGGAAGGCGCGGGAGCGGCAGTCGGGCCGCTCGCACAGCCGGCAGCTCAGGCCGATGCCCACCCGGCGCGACAGGTCCAGCCCGTCACCATAGACCACCTCCGCCGCGCGGCCCACGTCGCAGCCCATGGCCACCACCTGCATCGGCGCGGGCTCGCCCCAGCGCGGGGAAGGGCCGTGGGTGGCGCGGGCGAAGCACAGGAAGGCGGCGCCGTCCTCCAGCTCCGCCGCCTGCACCCGCACCTGGCCGGGGGTGCTGAAGGCGTGGTGGACCATCCATTTGGGGCAGTTGCCGCCGAAGCGCGCGAAGGGGAAGCCGGCCGCCGAGAAGCGCTTGGTGACGTTGCCCGCGGGGTCCAGGCGCAGGAAGAAGAAGGGCACGCCGCGCGACCCCTCGCGCTGCATCGTCGCCATGCGGTGCGCCGCCTGCTCGAAGGAGGTGCCGAAGCGTGCCGCCAGCGCCTCCACGTCATGCCGCAGGGCGCGGGCCGCATGCAGGAAGGGCGCATAGGGCATCAGCAGCGCCGCGGCGGCGTAGTTCAGCAGGCCGATGCGGATCAGCGCCGCAGCCTCCGGCGTGGTGGGCTGGTAGCCGGCCAGGGCTTCCTCCATCGCCTCGCGGCCTTCCAGCAGCAACAATTGAAAGGCCATGCGGAAGCCGCGGCCCTCGCGCGGCAGGCTCTCGCTCAGCCACAGGCGGCGGGTGGCGGGGTCGAAGCGGCGGTCGGCCTCGGGCATCGGCACCACCTCCACGCTCACGCCATGGGTGCCGCGCAGGCGCTGGGCGATGGCGTGGTTCATCTCGGCCGGGGCGGCGCCCATGGCGGCGCCCAGCGCCTCGGTGAAGGATTCCAGCGTGGCGAAGTGGTTCTGCCGGTCGTGGAAGAAGTCGCGCGCCTCCTCGTTCGGCAGCAGGATGCGCCGGCCGGAGGGGAGCGCGATGCCCGACGCATCCTCCCGCGCCACGCGCCAGGCGCGGTACAGCGCCAGCACCCCGCGCGAGGCGTTGGGCGCGGCGCCGGCCATGGCGCGCAGCTCCTCCTCCGGCACGGCATCCAGGCCGAGGATGGGGTCGCTCAGCACCTCGCGCAGCCCGGCCTCCAATTGCCGTTCCGCCTGGCCGGAGAGCGCGGCGAGGTCCACGCCCAGCGCCTCGGTCAGCTTGATGAGGACGGCGGCCGTCACTGCGCGCTGGTCATGCTCGATCAGGTTCAGGTAGCTCGCGGAGATGCCCAGCCGCGCGGCCAGCCCCTGCTGGGTCAGGCCGCGCTCGGTGCGCAGGCGGCGCAGGGTGCGCCCGATCAGCGGCTTGGACATGCGACCTCCCGATTTACAGGCTTTACTGTTTTGCAGCGCAGCATGTCACTGGATTGACCATGTTGCGCCGCACACCGGCAGTTTAGGGGCGACATTCCGCGTTGCAACGTCAATCCTTCACAAGCCCGGCGCGGATGGCCGGCAGGATTTGGAGACTGGATGATGCGACGCCTCCCCGAGATCACCTTCGCCCCCGATGGCGGCTCCGCCGGCGGCCCCGGCTACGACCCCGCCCGCTTTGAGGGCATCCGCCGCGACTACACCCCGGCCGATGTCGCGCGCCTGTCCGGCTCCTTCCGCGTCCAGCACACCCTGGCCGAGAACGGCGCGCGGCGCCTGTGGAACCTGCTGAAGACCGAGCCGCAGGTGACGACCCTGGGCGCGCTGACCGGCATGCAGGCGCTCCAGCAGGTGAAGGCGGGGCTGAAGGCCATCTACCTGTCCGGCTGGCAGGTGGCGGCGGACGCCAACAGCGCCGGCACCATGTACCCGGATCAGTCCCTGTATCCCGTGGACTCCGTGCCCAAGGTGATCGAGCGCATCAACAACGCCCTGCGCCGCGCCGACCAGATCGCCACGCTGGAGCGCCATGACGGCACGGGCGACGACCGCACCCACTACATGGCGCCCATCGTCGCCGATGCCGAGGCCGGCTTCGGCGGCGCGCTGAACGCCTATGAGCTGATGCGCGCGATGATCCAGGCCGGCGCCGCGGGCGTGCACTTCGAGGACCAGCTGGCCAGCGAGAAGAAGTGCGGCCACCTGGGCGGCAAGGTGCTGGTGCCGATCTCCCAGCACATCCGCACGCTCAACGCCGCCCGCCTGGCCGCCGACGTGGAGGGGACCAGCACGGTCCTGCTGTGCCGCACCGACGCGGAATCCGCCCAGCTGCTGACCAGCGACGTGGATGAGCGCGACCACCCCTTCATCAGCGGCGAGCGCACGCCGGAGGGCTTCCACCGCATCACCAGGGGCAAGGGCAAGGAATACGCCATCGCGCGCAGCCTGGCCTATGCCCCCTATGCCGACCTGCTGTGGTGGGAGACGAGCGACCCCGACCTGGCCGATGCCCGAGCCTTCGCCGAGGCCATCCACCGCGACTTCCCGGGCAAGATGCTGGCCTACAACTGCTCGCCCTCCTTCAACTGGCAGCGCAAGATGGGCGTGGAGGCGGCGGCGAAGTTCCAGAAGGAGCTGGGCGCCATGGGCTACAAGTTCCAATTCGTGACGCTGGCGGGCTTCCACAGCCTGAACCTGAGCATGTTCAAGCTGGCCAAGGGCTACGCCGAGCGCGGCATGGGCGCCTATTCTGAGCTGCAGCAGGCCGAGTTCGCGGCCGAGGCCGAGGGCTTCACCGCCGTGCGCCACCAGCGCGAGGTGGGCGTGGGCTATTTCGACGCCGTGGCCAATGCGGCCAGCGGCGGGCAGTCCTCCACCACCGCCATGAAGGACTCCACGGAGACGGCGCAGTTCCACCACGCCTGAGACCGTGACCACCGGGGGCGGCGCCGGGCCGCCCCCGGCCCCCATCAGCCACAGGAGACGCCACGATGAGCAACGACACCCATGATGACGGCCTGGTGCACAGCCACAACTGGAGCGCCCCGCCGGCCCAGCCCTCACGCGAGGAGATCAGCGCCGCGATGAACGCCCACCCCGCGCAGAGCGAGCACGACGAGGGGCTGGACCACTCCCACGGCTGGGCCTGCGGCGAGCGCGGGCAGCCCGGGCACTGATCCCCACCGCGGTTTCCGCCCGTCGCT
>JBEQBS010000297.1:0-4247 GCA_041639675.1 Rubritepida sp.
CTTGATCTTGCCGATCGCCGCCGCCGGGTTCAGCCCCTTCGGGCAGGTCCGGGTGCAGTTCATGATGGTGTGACAGCGATACAGCCGGAACGGGTCCTCGAGGTTGTCCAGCCGCTGGCCGGTCGCCTCGTCGCGGCTGTCCGCGATCCAGCGATAGGCGGCGAGCAGGATGGCCGGGCCCAGGAAGCGGTCGCCGTTCCACCAGTAGGAGGGGCAGGCGGTGGAGCAGCAGAAGCACAGGATGCACTCCCACATGCCGTCCACCTTGGCGCGCTCCTCCTTGCTCTGGCGGCGCTCCTCGTCCGGCGGGGGCGGGGTCTCGCTCTTCAGCCAGGGCTCGATGGAGCGGTACTGGGCATAGACCTGCGAGAGGTCCGGCACCAGGTCCTTCACCACCGGCATGTGCGGCAGCGGGTTGATCTTCACCTCGCCCGACACCTCGTCAATCGGCTTGAGGCAGGCGAGCGTGTTCAGCCCGTCAATGTTCATCGAGCAGGAGCCGCAGATGCCCTCGCGGCAGGAGCGCCGGAAGGTGAGCGTGCTGTCCACCTCGTTCTTGATCTTGATGAGGGCGTCCAGCACCATCGGCCCGCACTTGTCCATGTCCACCTCGTAGGTGTCCATGCGCGGGTTCTCGCCGGTGTCGGGGTCCCAGCGGTAGATGCGGAACGCCTTGATGTTCTTCGCCGCCGGGTCGGCCTTGAAGACCTTGCCCTGGCCGATGGTGGAGTTCCTGGGAAGCGCGAAGGTCGCCATCTGCCTTAGTACACCCGTGCCTTGGGCGGGAAGACCTGGACCTCGTTGGTCAGGGTCCGCATCTTCACGCCGCGGTAATCCAGGGAAACCTCGCCCTTGTCGTTCACCCAGGCGAGGGTGTGCTTCATCCAGTTCGCGTCGTCGCGCTCGGGGTAGTCCTCCTGCGCGTGGGCGCCGCGGGATTCCTTGCGCGCCTCGGCGCCGACGATGGTGGTCAGCGCGTTGCCGACCAGGTTGTCCAGCTCCAGCGCCTCCACCAGGTCGGAGTTCCAGACCAGCGAGCGGTCGGCGATCTTCAGGTCGCCCAGGCCGGCATGGACCTTCTTCATCTTCTCCACGCCCTCGGCCAGCAGCTCGGAGGTGCGGAACACCGCGGCGTGGTTCTGCATGGTGCGCTGCATCTCCAGCCGGATCTCGCTGGTATGCGTGCTGCCCTTGGCGTTGCGCAGCCGGTCGAAGCGGTCCAGCGAGGCCTCGCCGGCGCGCGGCGGCAGCGGCGGCTGCGAGGCGCCGGGGCGCACCGTCTCGGCGGCGCGGTGCGCCGCGGCGCGGCCGAACACCACGAGGTCGAGCAGGGAGTTGGTGCCCAGGCGGTTGGCGCCGTGCACGGACACGCAGGCGGCCTCGCCCACCGCCATCAGCCCGGGGACGATGGCGTCCTCGTCCTGGCGGGTGGGGCGCAGCACCTCGGTGTGGATGTTCGTGGGGATGCCGCCCATGTTGTAGTGGACGGTGGGCAGCATCGGGATCGGCTGCTTCGTCACGTCCACCCCGGCGAAGATGCGCGCCGTCTCGCTGATGCCGGGCAGGCGCTCATGCAGGATGTCGGCGCCCAGATGCTCCAGGTGCAGGTAGATGTGGTCCTTCAGCGGGCCGACGCCGCGCCCCTCGCGGATTTCCATGCTCATCGCGCGGCTCACCACGTCGCGCGAGGCGAGGTCCTTCGCGGTGGGGGCGTAGCGCTCCATGAAGCGCTCGCCCTCCGAGTTCGTCAGGTAGCCGCCTTCGCCGCGCGCGCCCTCGGTGACGAGGCAGCCGGCGCCGTAGATGCCGGTGGGGTGGAACTGCACGAATTCCTGGTCCTGCATGGGCAGGCCGGCGCGCAGCACCATGCCGCCGCCATCGCCGGTGCAGGTATGGGCCGAGGTGCAGGAGAACCAGGCGCGGCCATAGCCGCCGGTGGCCAGCACCACCTGCTGCGCCCGGAAGCGGTGGATGGAGCCATCCTCCAGGTTCCAGGCCATGACGCCGCGGCACACGCCCTCGTCGTCCATGATGAGGTCGAGGGCGAAGTACTCGACGAAGAACTCGCAATTGGCCTTCAGCGCCTGTTGGTACAGGGTGTGCAGGATGGCGTGGCCGGTGCGGTCGGCGGCGGCGCAGGCGCGCATCGCCGGCTCCTTGCCGTATTCCTTCATGTGGCCGCCGAAGGGGCGCTGGTAGATGCGCCCATCCTCCGTGCGGGAGAAGGGCACGCCGTAGTGCTCCAGCTCGATGATGGCCGGGATGGCCTCGCGGCACATGTATTCGATGGCGTCCTGGTCGCCCAGCCAGTCCGACCCCTTCACGGTGTCGTACATGTGCCAGCGCCAGTCATCCTCGCCCATGTTGCCCAGCGCGGCGCCGACGCCGCCCTGGGCGGCCACGGTGTGGCTGCGGGTGGGGAAGACCTTGGTGATGCAGGCGGTCTTCAGCCCCGCCGCGCCCATGCCGAAGGTGGCGCGCAGGCCCGCGCCGCCGGCGCCCACCACCACCACGTCATAGGTGTGGTCCACGATGCGGTAGGCGCCGCTGGAAGGCTTGCTCATCGCGTTCATCGTCGGTCCCGCTCTTCTACGAATGTCCGTCCGGACTCAGGCATGTCGCGCGCCACCGCCCGGCGCGCCAGGAAAGTTACGCAGCCGCGACGATGCGGATCACCGCCACGGCGGAGGCCAGGGCAAGCAGGGCGCAGACCGCCTTCATGGCCAGCACGGCGAACATGCGCCGGCTTTCGGGCCGCAGGTAGTCCTCCAGCACCACCTGGAGGCCGGCGGCCATGTGGTGGAAGGTCAGGCCGATCAGCGCCAGCAGCAGCACCGCGTTGAAGGGGGCGGCGATCCACAGCAGCGTCTCGACATAGGAGGCGCCGGCGAGGCCGATCATCGAGACGACGAACCACAGCGTCAGCGGCAGCAGCGCCAGGGAGGTGACGCGCTGCATCCACCAGTGGTGCGTGCCGTTCTTCGCCGAGCCCAGGCCGCGCACCCGGCCCAGGGCGGTGCGCATGGCGGCGGGGGAGTTCATGTCGCTCATCGCCTCAGCCCCAGAAGATCAGCGCGAGGATCCAGGTCAGCACCGTCAGCACGGCGGTGCCGGCGAAGACCATGCGCCCGGTGGAATACATGGTCGGCAGCTCGAAGCCGAAGCCCCAGTCCCACAGCAGGTGCCGCACGCCGGCCAGCGTGTGGTACCAGGCCGCCGCCGTCAGCCCGAACAGCACCAGCAGGCCGAGGATGGAGCCCATGAACCACTGCGCCGCGGCGAAGGCGTCCTCGCCCGAGGCGGCGGCGACCAGCCACCACACCAGCAGCAGCGTCCCCACCGACCACGCCACGCCGGTGATGCGCGTGAGGATGGAGGACAGGGACGACATCTGCATCATGTCATAGACCTGCAGATGCGGGGAAAGCGGGCGGCGAACCGCCGTGCCGTCGCTGCGCCGGCCCGTCATCAGGGCCTCGCGCGCGTCATGCGGGGTGGTCATGCGTCTGGGAACTCCGGCCTGCCTTGCGCCTTGCGCCGTCTCTAGGACCGCCCTGCCACCCGGTCAATCCGAATGGGCGGCAAAAACCGCGTGGCTGCGCGGGAACAGGCTGCCCAGGCAGGCGTGCATCCCATATCCTGCCATCATGGCATGCGCGCCCTTCGCCGATGACGATGCCGAGCGCCGCCGGCTGCGCCTGGTGCGCCGGCTGGGCCTGCTGGACACGCCGGTGGAGGAGCGCTTCGACGTCTTCACCCGCCTCGCCGCCCGTGTCACCGGCATGCCGGTCGCGCTGCTCTCCCTGGTGGATGAGCACCGGGTCTGGTTCAAGTCGGCGCTGGGCCTGCCCCCGGGGCTGACGGAGGTGCCGCGCGACGCCGGGGCCTGCGGCCTGGTCGCCGCACTGGGGCTGGAGGAGGCGGCCGTCGTGGTGCCCGATGCGCGCGAGGACCCCCGCCTGCGCGACCGCGACCTGGTGACCGGCCCCTTCGGCCTGCGCTTCTATGCCGGCGTGCCGGTGCGCGCGCCGACCGGCGAGGTGCTGGCCAGCCTCTGCGTGCTCGACCGGCGGCCGCACCAGGCCGACCCCGCCATGGTGGAGGCGCTGCGCGACATCGCCGGCGGCGTGGCCACCGCCTTCCGCATCCATGAGATGGCCGGCCAGGCCCTGCGCGACCCGCTGACCGGCCTGGGCAACCGCCGCATGCTGGAGGAGGCGCTGGCCGCCCCGGCGCCCGAGGGCCGC
>JBEQBS010000298.1:0-4232 GCA_041639675.1 Rubritepida sp.
GCAGCCGCGTCGCCGCGTCGCCGCCGGCCAGCAGCACGCGCCGGCCGCGCCCGCGGTCCAGCGAATCCCGCACGGCCTGCGCCAGCGCGGCGAAGGTGAAGGGCTTGGGCAGCATCTCCACCCCCGCATCCAGCCGCCCGCCATGCACGATGGCGTTGCGCGTGTAGCCGGAGGTGTAGAGCACCCGCAGCTCCGGCTGGCGCTGCCGGGCGGCCTCGGCCAGCTCGCGCCCGCTCATGCCGGGCATCACCACGTCGGTGAACAGCAGGTCGGGCGGGGTGGCGGCGCGCTCCATCAGGCGCAGGGCGGCGGCGCCGTCCGCGGCCTCCAGCACGCGGTAGCCCAGCTCGCGCAGGCATTCCACGGTGTAGGCGCGCACGTCCTCGTCATCCTCCACCGCCAGGATCACCTCCTGGCGGCGCGTGCCCTCCAGCGCGGCCGGGGCCTGCGCCTCATCCTCGGCCGCCGCCGCATCCGCCATCAGCCGCGGCAGGTAGATCTTGACCGTGGTGCCCTGCCCTTCCTCCGAATACAGCTTCACGTGCCCGCCGGACTGCTTGGTGAAGCCATAGACCTGGCTCAGCCCCAGCCCGGTGCCGTGCCCGGCCTCCTTCGTGGTGAAGAAGGGCTCGAAGACGCGGGCCATCACCTCGCGCGGCATGCCGGTGCCGGTGTCGGTCACGGCCAGCACCACGTAGTTGCCCGGCGCCACCTCGGCATGCTGGGTGGCGTAGCCGGCATCGAGGCGCGCATTCGCCGTCTCGATGGTCAGCGTCCCGCCGCGCGGCATGGCATCGCGCGCATTCACCGCCAGGTTGAGGATGGCGGCCTCCAGCTGGTTCGGGTCGGCCTCCACCTTCCACAGCCCCGGCGTGGTGACGACCTCCAGGCGCACCGTCTCGCCCAGGGAACGGTGCAGCATGTCGCTCATCCCGCGCACCAGCCGGTCGAGGTCGAGCGCCTTGGGCGCCAGCGGCTGCCGGCGCGAGAAGGCGAGCAGGCGCTGCGTCAGCGCCGCCGCGCGCTCCGCCCCCTTCATCGCGTTCTCCAGCGCGCGGCGGGAGCGCGCATCCTCCACCCCGGCGGCGCCCAGGGCGCGCTGGGCCATGTCAATGTTGCCCTTCACCACCGTCAGCAGGTTGTTGAAGTCGTGCGCCACGCCGCCGGTGAGCTGGCCCACCGCCTCCATCTTCTGCGCCTGGCGCAGCGCCTCCTCGGCCTGCTCGCGCTCGGCCACCGCCTCGCGCACGCGCTGCTCCAGCGTCGCGTTCAGCTCGCGCAGGGACTGCTCGGCGCGCACGCGCTCCTCCACCACCACGCCCGAGGGCACGAGGTGGGTGATGGCGCCCGCGTCGTCGCGCAGCGGGGCGATCTGGAAGTCAATCGTGACCAGCGACCCGCCGGCCAGGCGCACCGGCACGTCGAAGCGCGGGGTGGCGCCCGCCGCGGCCTGCGCCACCGCCGTGCGGATGCGCGCCTGCACGCCCGCGTCGTGCGACCACCAGTGCGTGTCCCAGAAGGGCCGGCCCGTCACGTCGGCGGCGGAAAGGCCGGCGGCGCGCAGCGGGGCGGCATTCGCCTCGACCAGCGTGCCGTCCGTCTCCAGCAGGCCCACGAAGGCGAAGAGGCCGTCCAGCACCCGGCGCAGCCGGCTTTCGCTGGCCTTGCGCGCGGTGATGTCCATCGCCGTGCCCAGCACGCGGGTGCAGCGCCCGGCTTCGTCGAAGATGGCGCGGCCGCGCGCGGCGACCCAGCGCAGCACCCCGTCCTCCAGCCCGATCGTGCGGTATTCCATGTCGTAGAGGGCGCGCCGCGCGGGGTCGAGCGTGGCGGCGAAGGCGGCCAGCACCTCCGGCGCGTCCTCCGGGTGCAGCCCGGCGCGGAAGTCGTCCATGGTGATCGGGCCGCCGCGGGTGATGCCGAACATGGCCTTCACCCGCGGCGGCCAGATGATGGCGTCGGTCGCCGGGTCCACGTCCCAGAAGCCGACATCGGACAGCTCGGTGGACAGGCGCAGCCGCTCCTCCGCCTCGCGCAGCGCGGCCTCGGTGGCGCGGCGCTCGTGGCTGTCCAGCAGCACGCCGGGGAAGCGCAGGGGCCGCCCCTCCCCGTCCAGCTCGACGCGGCCGGTGGCGGTGATCCAGCGCCAGTCGCCATCCACCGGGCGCACCCGGTACTCGCGCCGGTAGGGTCCGCCCCGCGCCAGCGCCGCGCCGATCGCCGCCTGCACCTCCGCCAGGTCCTCGGGATGGATGGAGGCCGTCACCTCCTCCAGCGTCAGCCCGGCGGCGCAGCGCGCGGGGTCCAGGCCGAAGGAGCGGGCGAAGCGTTCGTCGGCGGTGAAGCGGTCGGCCGGCACGTCCCACACGAAGGTGCCGATGATGGCGCCGGCATCCAGCGCCAGGGCCACGCGCTCGGCCGATTCGCGGGCGGCCTCCTCGGCGGCGCGGCGGGCCGTCACGTCGGCGTAGAACAGCGCCAGCCCCTCGGGCACGGGGAAGACGCGCAGGCGCAGCCAGGTCTGCTTGCCGTCGGGCCAGCGGTAGCTGTGCTCCAGCTCGCCCGGCGCGCCGGTCTCCAGCACCCGGCGGTAGAGCGCGCCCACCGGGCTGTCCTCCGTGCCCGGATGGACCTCCCAGTGGGAACGGCCGAGCATGGCCTCGCGCGGGCGGCCATCCAGGCGCACCGCCTCGGCGTTGAGGTCGAGGATGCGGAACTCCCGGTCCAGCAGGCCGCGCGCCTCGCCCATGCCGTCCAGCACGCTGCGCAGGCGCTCGCGCTCGGCGCGCAGGGCGCGCTCGGCCTGCACCTGGGCGGTGGTCTCGGTGCAGGCGCAGAAGAAGCCCCGCACGGCGCCGGCCGCGTCCCGCACCGGGGTGTAGGAGAAGGCGAAATGCGCCTCCTCGCGGAAGCCGCGCCGTTCCATCATCAGGGTGATGTGGTCCATCCGCACCGGCTCGCCGCCATAGGCGGCCTGCACGATGGGCAGCAGGTCGGCGCGGATCTCGTGCCACGCCTCCAGGAAGTCCCGGCCCATCGCCCCCGGGTGCTTGGCGGCGAGGATGGCGGCGTAGGCGTCGTTGTAGAGCAGCGTGCGCCCCGGCCCCCAGACGACGAACATGGGCTGGGAGGAGCCGAGCATGATGCCCAGCAGGGTGCGCAGCTCGGCCGGCCAGGCGGCGGGCGGGCCGAGCGGCGAGGCCGCCCAGTCATGGGCGCGCAGCACGGCGCCGGTCGCGCCGCCGCCGGCGAGGAAGTCGGGCATGGGGGCGGGGGTCACAGGCGGCGGGGTTCCTGGGGCGCGGGGCGATGCCCCCCGATAGCATGGATTCCGCCCGGGCGCAGCGCATCGCCCGTCAAGGAAGCGGAAAGCATGGCGGCCCCACCCTGCCACCCAGGATCAGGAGGGCTGCGCGGATGCGGGATTGCCATGATGGGATGGAGGGCGGGCGATGAGGCTGCGGATCGCGCCGGTGCTGCTGTCCCTCTTCGCGGCCGGCGGGGTGGCCAGCGGGGTCGCCTCGCTCAACGGCGTGCTGGCCCTGCGCGGGCTGGAGGGGACGCTGACCGACATCCGCGACTCCTCCGTCCGCCCCATGGGCGACCTCAAGGCGATCTCCGACGCCTTCGCGGTGCAGGTGGTGGATGCCTCGCACAAGGTGCGCAACGGCAACTTCGCCTGGGAGGAGGGGCGCAAGGCCCTGGCGGATGCGGAGGCCATCCTGCGCGCCGCGCTGGGCCGGGCCAATGCGGCGGTGCTGGCGCCGGAGGCCGCGGCGCTGATGGCGACGGCAAAGCAGCGCGAGGAAGTGGCCTGGGAGGTGCTGCGCGCCCTGCAGGCCGCGATGCGCGGCGAGGACCGCGCCGCGCTGGACGCCCTGGTGAAGGACCGCCTGTATCCGGCGATTGACCCGCTGACCGAGGCGATCGGCGCCGTGCTGGATGCGCAGATCGCCGCCGCCGGCGCCAGCGTGGCCACGGCGGATGAGCAGGTGGCGAACGACCTCCTGCTGCTCTATGGCCTGGCGGCGATGACGGCGCTGCTGCTGCTGGCCTCCGCCCTCGTGGTGGTGCTGCGGGTGACGCGCCCGCTTTCGGGCATCACCGCCGCCATGGGCGCGGTGGCCGCCGGCGCGCTGGACCGCGCGGTGCCCGGAACCACCCGGGGCGACGAGATCGGCGAGGCGGCGCGCGCCCTGGTGACGCTGCGCGACGGGCTGCGGGAGGCCGAG
>JBEQBS010000299.1:0-4207 GCA_041639675.1 Rubritepida sp.
GCTGCCCGACAAGGGCGAGGCGGCGCTGCTGGCCGAGCTGCGCGCGAGCTTCGCCGACCTGCCGGTGGTGCTGCCGGGCGGCGAGGCCATCCCGCCCGGCGACCGCCACGCCGAGGCGCTGGCGGCGCTGCTGCGCGGGCTGGGGTAGGGGGCGGGCGAGAGGGCGATTCACGCCCTGGCCGAAATTGGCCAGGACGATCGCACCCTACGCCCCCCGCCGCTCCCGCGCGCGGGTGGCCAGCACGTCGGCGCGCTCGTTCATCGGCTCGCCGGCATGGCCGCGCACCCATTTCCACTCGATGCGGTGCGGCCTGGCGGCCGCCAGCAGGCGCTGCCACAGCTCGTAGTTCTTCACCGGCTCCTTCGCCGCGTTGCGCCAGTTGTTGCGCACCCAGCCCTTCACCCAGCGCTCCATGCCGTTGCGCAGGTATTCGCTGTCGGTGTGCAGCACCACGCGGCAGGGGCGGGTCAGCGCCTCCAGCGCGGCGCAGGCGGCCGTCAGCTCCATCTGGTTGTTGGTGGTGGCGGGGCTGTAGCCGCTCAGCTCCTTCTCCGCGCCGCCGAAGCGCAGGATGGCGGCCCAGCCGCCCGGGCCCGGGTTGGGCTTGCAGCCGCCATCGGTCCAGATCTCGACCCCGGGGCCGCCGGGCGGGAGGCCGTCAGCCACCGATCGCCTCCAGCCCCTCGGCGTTGCGGAAGAAGCGCAGCTTGTGCAGGTATTCCATCGGGTCCTTGCGGGTCACCATGGCGCCGGCGGGGGTGTTCACCCAGTCATACAGGCGCGTCAGCAGGAAGCGGATCGCCGCGCCCTGGCACAGCACGGGCAGCGCCGCGCGCTCGGCCGGCAGCAGCGGCCGGCGCGCCCCGTAGCCGCGCAGCAGGGACCGCGCCTTGGTGACGTTGAAGCTGCGCGCCTCCTCGAAGCACCAGGCGTTCAGGCACACCGCCACGTCATAGGCCAGCAGGTCGGTGCAGGCGAAGTAGAAGTCTATCAGCCCGGAGACGCGCTGCCGCCGCCCGTCATCGAGGAAGAAGACGTTGTCGGGGAACAGGTCGGCATGGATGTGGCCCGTCGGCAGGCCGGCGGGCCAGGCGGACAGGATGGCGTCCAGCGCCGCGTCCAGCTCCGCCACCAGGGCGGGGTCGGCGTCGGGGCGGCAGCGGTCCAGCAGGGGGCGCCAGGCGGCAGGGCCCAGGCCGTTGGCGCGCATCAGGGGGAAGCCCTCGCCGGCCAGGTGCAGCGCGCCCAGCGCCTCGCCCAGCGGCTCGCAATGGGCGGGGCGCACGCGGCGCGGCCAGATGCCGGGCAGGAAGGTGCAGATGGCCGCCGGGCGCCCGGCCAGGCTGCGCAGCGCCGCGCCGTCGCGCGCCGGGACCGGCTGCGGGCAATCCAGCCCGCGCCCGGCCAGGTGGCGCATCAGCCCCAGGAAGTAGGGCAGTTCCTGCGGGTCCACCCGCTTCTCGTAGAGGGTGAGGATGAAGTCGCCCGCCTCGGTCTTCAGGGCGTAGTTGCTGTTCTCCACCCCCTCGGCGATGCCGCGGAAGGCCAGCAGCGCGCCCAGGGCGTAGTCGGCCAGGAAGGCGCGCAGCGCCTCGTCCGTCACCTCCGTGTAGACGGCCATGGCGCTACTGGGCGGGCTGGCTGGTCAGCGCCGGGGGCAGCTTGAAGATGATCTTCTCCTCCGCCACCACGATCTCCTCGGTGGAGACGGGGCCGCGCTCGCGCAGGCGGGCCAGCACCTCCTCCACCAGCACCTCGGGCGCCGAGGCGCCGGCGGTGACGCCGATGCGCGACACGCCCTCCAGCAGCGCCAGGTCAAGGTCGCGGCCGCGCTGCACCATCACGGCGCGCGGGCAGCCGGCGCGCAGCGCCACCTCCTTCAGCCGCACGGAGTTGGAGGAGTTGGGCGCGCCCACCACGATCATCAGCTCCACCTGCCCGGCGATGGCCTTCACCGCCGCTTGGCGGTTGGTGGTGGCGTAGCAGATGTCCTCCTTCGCCGGGGCCGAGATGCCGGGGAAGCGCGCCTGGAGGATGGCGAGGATTTCCGCCGTGTCGTCCACGGACAGCGTGGTCTGGGTGATGAAGGCCAGCGCGGCGCCGGCGGGCGGCTCCACGCTGCGGGCATCGGCCTCGTCCTCCACCAGCGTCACCGCGCCGGGGGGCAGCTGGCCCATGGTGCCCACCACCTCCGGGTGGCCGGCATGGCCGATGAGGAACATGTGGCGGCCGCGGGCATGGTGGTGCTCGGCCTCCCGGTGGACCTTGCTCACCAGCGGGCAGGTGGCGTCCAGGAAGAACATGCGCCTGGCCTCGGCCGCCGCGGGCACGGATTTCGGCACGCCATGGGCGCTGAACACCACGGGCTGGCCGTCATCGGGGATCTCGTCCAGCTCCTCGACGAAGACGGCGCCCTGGCGCTCCAGGCTTTCCACCACGAAGCGGTTGTGGACGATCTCGTGGCGGACATAGACGGGCGCGCCGTATTGCCGGATCGCCTCCTCGACGATCTTGATCGCGCGGTCCACCCCGGCGCAGAAGCCGCGCGGGCCGGCGAGGAGGACATGGATCGGGGCGGCGTCGGCCATGGGGGTTCCGGCTGCGGGTTCGTGCGCGCTCTCTATCGCGCCGGCCGGTTTGGTGCAAAACACGCCGGCCATGAAGGCCCTCCTCCCCGCCGCCCTCCTCGCCCTGGCCGCCGCCGGCTGCGCGCCGACGCGCATCGAGGACCGGCTGGTCTCCTGCCCGCAGCTCTCCCTGCCTGCGGACGTGGCGGACCTGACGCGCCACCTGCCCGGCGCCCCGCCCGACCTTTCGACCCTGGTGCTGGACGTGCGGGTGAGCGCGGTGGATGGCGATTGCCGCCGCGGCCGGCGCGATGAATCGGTCGAGACGGCGATCGGCCTGCGGATGCAGGTGGACCGCGGCCCGGCCGCCACCGGGCGCGCGGCGCAGATCCCGTGGTTCATCGCCGTGCTGGACGGCGACCGGATCCTGCAACGCCAGACCTTCGTGCTCCCGGTGGCCTTCGCGCCCAACACCACCCGCGCCGAGGTGGCGACGCAGCGCGTGCCCATCTCCTTCCCCGTGCGGCAGGGCCGGCGCGTGCAGGAGCTGCGGGTGCTGGTGGGACTCCAGCTCTCGCCCGAGGAGCTGGAGGTGAACCGGCGGCGCGGCCCGCGCTGACACCCCTTGCAACCATCCCGGGGCGGACCATTTCGGCCGCGTAAGGCTGACCGCCATGGTCGGCCATCATGCTGGAAGGGTGGTTGCGCCGATGCCGGATGCGGGTCTGGAACTCTCGCGCGCGGAGATGCGCGCCCGCGCGGTGCAGGCGCTGGAGGAGCTGGCGGATGGCTCCTTCGCCGTGCGGATGCGCCATGAGGCGGCGGCGCGCATCGTGGTGACGCTGCGCCGCGTGGCGCTGCTGGCGGCGGCGGGGGACTTGCCCGCCGCGCCCATGCCCCCCTGCCGGCTGGCCGCCATCGCCGAGGGCTGGGACGCCACGGCGATGACCGCGCATGAATACGCCGAAGGGCTGCCGGCCGCGGACCTGGCCCTGCTGCTGGCCGAGGCGCCCGGCTGGGCCGAGGCCCGCCGCGCCCTGGGCTGAGGCGTCAGAACTTCAGGCCGGCCATCCAGAACAGGAACAGCATGAAGCCCATGAAGCTGGCGCCCTGCAGGATGTAGGAGAAGAGGGACTGCTTCTCCTGCGCGTTCCTGCGCGGCGGGGCGGCGGTGACGGTGGCATAGCTGGTCTGCATGGCGCATCTCCTGGCGAATGGTGCGGGCCGCCATCGGCCTCGCCTGCCATGGGGCAGTGCAACCCATGTGCCAGCCCAATCCTTGACGCCCGATGAAGGCGCCGAGCGGCGGAATCCAGCAGGATCAATGACTTCGCCCGAAACCCGTCCAGCTGCTTCCTTGCAGGATGCGAATCAGGGCCGCATCCTGCGAATCGCATCCCGCATGCGCCGCACCGCCCCGGCCAGCCCGCCCTCGAACAGCGCCGCGCCGACCAGGAAGTGGCCGATGGAAACCTCCTCCACCTCCGGCATGGCGGCGATGGCGCCCACCGTGTCGAAGTCCAGCCCGTGCCCGGCATGCACCTTCAGCCCCAGCGCCGCGGCGGCGCGGGCGCCCTCAGCCAGCCGCGCGGCCAGGGGCGGGCGCGCATCGGGGGCGGCATAGATCGGAAGAGCACAC
>JBEQBS010000300.1:0-4182 GCA_041639675.1 Rubritepida sp.
GCCAGCTGCACCGGCGCGGCAGGGCGGATGTCGGCCAGCGTCACCACCAGCACCTCGCCCGGGGCGGCGGCGATGTCGGTGCGCGGCTCGAAGCCGGTGCGGGCGGCCTGGAAGGGGGCGGCGCCCGGCATGCGGCGCTGCGCGTCCTCCAGCCGCTGGAACTGGGTGGGCTCCATCGGCTGCATGTGGCGCAGGTGGCTGGCCGCCAGCTGGCGCAGGCGCTCCTGGTCGTTCAGCCGGGCCCATTCGGCGCCCAGGATCTGCGTGCGCCCGGCCTCGGCCTCGGTCTGGCGGCGGATGTCGCGCAGCTCGCGGTCCAGCTTCGCCACCTCCTCCTTGGTCTGGAAGACGTAGAAGCCGGCGCCCAGGAAGGCGGCGAAGGTCACGGCGGTCAGCGGATGGATCATGCGGCGGCGCTTTCGGGGAGGCGCTGGAGGGCACGGAGATGGGCGGAGCGCGCGCGCGGGTTGCGCGCGGCCTCGGCCGGCGTGGGGCGGACCGAGCGCGGCGTCAGCAGCCGGAAGGGGCTGGCCGGGGCCGGCCCGGCGAGCAGCGAGCCGGGATCGTGGCGGGAGGCGCGGGGCGAGCGGCCGGCGGCCTCCTGGAAGGCGCGCTTCACCAGGCGGTCCTCAAGGGAATGGAAGGACACGATGACGCAGCGCGCGCCCGGCGCCATCAGGGCCAATGCGGATTCCAACGCGCGGGACACCTCGCCCAGCTCGTCATTCACCTTGATGCGCAGCGCCTGGAAGGAGCGCGTGGCCGGATGCAGCCCCGAGGGGTCGCGCGGGACGGCGGCGCGGATGACCTCGGCGAGGCGCAGGGTGGTGGCGATCGGCGCCTCGGCGCGGGCGGCGAGGATGGCGCGGGCGATGCGGCGGGAATGGCGCTCCTCGCCCAGCTCCCACAGCAGGGTGGCCAGCTCGCGCTCCCCCAGCGTGTTCACCAGCTCGGCGGCCGAGGGGCCCTCGCGCTCCATCCGCATGTCCAGCGGGCCGTCGAAGCGTAGCGAGAAGCCGCGATCGGCCTCGTCCAGCTGGAAGGAGGAGACGCCGAGATCGAGCACGATGCCGTCCAGCGCCGTCACGCCCTGCGCCGCCAGCGCCTCGGCCATGGTGCCGAAGCGGGCATGCAGCAGGTGCAGCCGGCCGGGGAAGCGGGCGGCCAGGGCGGCGCCGCGGGCGATGGCGTCGGGGTCGCGGTCCATGGCCCAGAGGGTGCAGGGCGCGGCCTCCAGGATGGCCTGGGCATAGCCGCCGCCGCCGAAGGTGCCGTCCAGCAGCACCTCGCCCGGGGAGGGGGCGAGGTGGGCCAGCACCTCGTCCAGCAGGACGGGGATGTGGGTCATGCGCCGGGCTTCCCGGCGGGGCGGGTGGCCAGCGCCGCGCGCGCGGCGGCGATCCGCGCCTCGGCGGCCTCGGGTTCCCACAGTTCGAAACTGTTGATCTTGCCCAGGAAGGTGACGGCGCCGGACAGGCCGGCATGCTCCATCAGCTCCTTGGGCAGCACCATGCGGCCCTCGGGGTCGGGGGTGATGTCCACCACGTCGGCGAAGAGGGCATAGGCCAGGGCGTCGTCGTCGTCCGAGGGCTGGTCCAGGGGGGAGAGGGGGGTGGCCACGGCCTCGAAGGCGGAGGCCGGCCAGGCCTCGATGCAGGGCAGGCGGGGGGAGCGTCGGAGCACCAGGCCCTCGCCGGCCAGGCGCGCGCGGAAGGGGGCAGGCACGGAAACCCGCGCCTTGGCATCCAGCTTGTTGGTGAACCTGCCCCGGAACTGGGTCATCGCTCGCCCGGACGCCCCCCCGCTGCCAGCCTCATCCACGGGGGCCCGACCGGTCTGCGCGCCTTCCTGAAGGGGAGGGGAGCAGCGGCCGACGAGGCCCCCCGACCTCGCCGGCTCGCCCGACCAGCCCTGCCGAACCGCCCGCCCCCCCGAGCGAGATGTGGTTCCAACCGGGCTGTGATGGTTCTAGATGGGTGCGGATGGGACTGCAAGGGATAATGGATTCGCCCTTTGGGAATGATCGGGTGATGAATCTTGTAATTCCAGAGACTTGCATGCCATCGCTGAAGTTTCAGGCAAAGCTGAAAGACGGAGTCCGACCGCCCTGTGGCTTTATGGCGACAGGGAACGGAACGCGAATTGCATGAAATGCCGGAGTCGCAACCGATGATTGCGGCCATTGGGCGACGAGGGTGGTGCCGGGGGGCCTGTAAGCCGGGTTCTGTCCAGCCCCTCGCGGGGCCTGGGCGACCATTCCTCTGGAGCCTGCGTCGCCGCAGGCTTCGCGCGGCCAACCCGGAGGGCGGGGCGGGAACCCCTGTGCCATCGCTGGCACCGCCCTCCCTATTCGGCCTTGCTCCCGGTGGGGTTTGCCGTGCCGCCGCCATTGCTGGAAGCGCGGTGGGCACTTATCCCACCGTTTCACCCTTGCCGCGGGGTGTCGCCACGCCGCGGCGGTCTGTTCTCTGTGGCACTGTCCCTGGGGTTGCCCCCGCCGGCCGTTGGCCGGCACCGTATTCCCGTGGAGCCCGGACTTTCCTCCAGCCCCGCGATCGCTCGCAGGGCCAGCGGCCGCCCAGCCCCCCGGCACCGCGGCGGGTGATGCGCCGCGCGGGCGGGCGGGTCAAGCCTCGCCGATCGCCCGCAGCAGCCCGGTCATCCGCCGTAGCGTGCCGGCATCGGCCACGCCGTCCACCCGTTCGGGCCGCCAATGGCGCTGGAAGGCCGTCACCAGCACCGGCAGCGGCAGGTCGGTGCGGAAGCCGATGCGGCCCAGCAGGGCCAGCGGGTCGCCCTCGGCCGGCCCATCCTCCGGCCACAGGCCGATGCCCAGCGCGGCCAGCCCCTCCCAATCGAACAGCTCCCCCGGGTCCTGCTTGCGGTCGGGCGCCACGTCGCTGTGGGCCAGCACGTTGCGGGGCGGGATGGCGGGGTGGCGGGCCAGGATGTCCAGGCACAGCTCCGCCACCGCGCCCATCTGCAGGGCCGGGAAGTCGCGGTAGCCCCAGTCATGGCCGGGGTTGACCACCTCGATGCCGATGGAGGTGGCGTTCAGCGCCTCCCGCCCCCGCCAGTGCGAGACGCCGGCATGGCGCGCCCGCCGCGCTTCCGGCACCAGGCGGAACACCTCGCCATCCTCCTCCACCAGGTAGTGGGCGGAGACGGTGGCGGCGGGGTCGCGCAGCCGGTCCAGCGCGGCGCGGCCGGATTCCATGCCGGTGTAATGGAGGATGATCGTATCCACCACCGCGCCCTCCGGCCGCGGGTCGTGGTTGGGGGAGGGGGTTTCGGTGACGCGCATCCCGCCCAGGAAGGGAAGGTTCACAGCTTGCGGTCCCGCTTGATCCTGTCCCATGCGGCGTTGATCTCGGCCACCTTGTCGGTGGCGCGCTTCACGTAGTCCTGCGGCACGCCGCGCGCCGCCAGGGTGTCGGGGTGGTTCTCGCGCATCAGCTTGCGCCAGGCGGCGCGCACCTGCTCATCCGTGGCATCGGCCGGCAGGCCGAGCACCGTGTAGGGGTCCAGCCCGGGCGAGTCCCCCGCGCCCGGCCGGGCATGGCCGTCGCGCGCGCGTTCCCATTCCTGCGCGCGCAGGCCGAAGCCCAGCTGCACGCGCTGGAGGAAGCGGACCTCCCCCCTGGTCAGCGGGCCATCGGCGCGGGCGATCTGGAACAGCGCGGCCAGCACGTCCTCCAGCATCGCCTTGTTGTCGGCGAAGGCTTCGCCCAGCTTGTCGGCGAAGGGCTCGAACTCCTCGGCGCTTTCGCGGGCCTCGTCGAACAGGCGGGCCACGTCGCGCATGTTCTCGGGCGGGATGCGGAACAGGCGCTTGAAGGCGTCAATCTCCGCCCGCACCACCGGCCCGTCGCACTTGGCCAGCTTGGCCGAGAGCACGACCACCGAGATGGCGAAGAGCTGCTCCTTCGAGCCGAGCAGCGAGGCCAGGGTGGCGGCGTTGGGCCCCAGCCGCCCACCCATGACGCCCGCATCCGCCGCATGGCCGGCGGCGGCGCCCAGCACGGCGCCCAGCGGCCCGCCCGTGGCGAAGCCCGCGATGCCGCCGATGATCTTGCCCCAGAAGCTCAAGCCCCGCCTTTCCCGACTCGCCGGGGAATATGGGGTTCCCGACGCATTTGGGCGAGTCCCGTCCCGCCACGTCCCGCTTGCACGCAACGCGGC
>JBEQBS010000301.1:0-4150 GCA_041639675.1 Rubritepida sp.
TGGCTGCGACCGGAGGCGTCCGGGGGCGCTGGCCGGCCGGGCCTGGGTGGGCGTGCGTCGGTTGGTGGCGTGGGGCGCTGCGTCCTGGCGGTTCGTCTCCGCGCCAAGGCAAAGCCTCGGCGCGACCGGAGGCGTCCGGCGGGACGGACCTGCCGGGCCATGGGCGCGTGCGCCGGTTGGTGGCGTGGGGCGCTACCTCCTGCGCCGTCTTCTCCGCGGCCGCGACCGGACACGCCGCGCCGTGCTGGCTTGCCCTTCTTGCGCGCTTGCGCCGATCCTGGGCGCCGGGCGGCGCCGTTCAGCCGGCGTAGCAGGCCACCACGCGCACCGCCTTGCCCTGCGCGTCCACCTCGACCAGGTCCGTCACCAGGCGCCCCGTCTCGCGCCGGTAGAGGATGCAATGCGTTCCCGCCGCGCCATGCAGCATCGCTTCCAGCGTGAAGCGCAGGCCGGGCGCCTGGATGCCGATGGCGAAGTTCTCCCGCAACCGCGCCGCGCCGTGCAGCCAGCCATCGGCGATGCCCCAGCGGCGGATGACGGTGGGCGACTGGAAGGCCACCCCCTCGGCGTAATGCGCCATGATGGCGTCCAGGTCCCGGCGGTTCCACGCCTCGCACCAGTCCCGCGCCGCCGCCTCCTGGTCCATCGCCGCCCCTTCCCTGGAAAAGGGCCGTCCCGTCGCCGCGAGCGGCCCTGGTCGCCTCACCTGAAGACGGGTACCGCGTCGTCATCCGGCATGTCGGGCAAGGGCACCTCGATGCGCACGGTGGAGGGGTCCACGCCGGTGCCCTTGTCAATGAAGTAGGTGACGCTTTCCGGCCAGAAGATCACGATGGCGACCAGCACCAGCTGCAACCCCAGCCAGGGCACCGCGCCCCAGTAGATGTCGCGCGTCAGCACCTCCTTCGGGGCGATGCCGCGCAGGTAGAACAGCGCGAAGCCGAAGGGCGGGTGCATGAAGCTGGTCTGCAGGTTGATGCACAGCAGCACGCCGAACCAGATCAGGTTGATGTCCAGCTTGGCCGCCACGGGCGCCAGCAGCGGCACCACGATGAAGGCGATCTCGAAGAAGTCGAGGAAGAAGGCCAGGAAGAACACGAAGATGTTGACGAAGATCAGGAAGCCCGTCTGCCCGCCCGGCAGGTGGGACAGCAGGTGCTCGATCCAGTGGGAGCCGTCCACACCCTGGAACACCAGGGAGAACACCGTGGCGCCGATCAGGATGAAGATCACCATGGCGGTGATGCGCATGGTGGTTTCCATCGCCTGGCGCAGCAGCGTCCAGGAGAAGCGGCGGTTCACGATGGCCAGCACCACCGCGCCCACCGCGCCCATCGCGCCCGCCTCCGTCGGCGTGGCGAGGCCCATGAAGATGGTGCCGAGCACGAGGAAGATCAGCACGATGGAGGGCACCATGCCCTTGATGACGCGCCAGTAGAGCGGCCAGCCGCGCGGGGCCAGCGCCTCGGGCGGCAGGGGCGGCACCTTGTGGGGCGCCACGATCGAGACGACCGCGATGAAGGCCACGAAGAGCAGGATCTGCAATATCGAGGGGCCGATGGCGCCGGCGTACATGTCGCCCACGCTCTTGCCCAACTGGTCGCCCAGCACGATGAGCACCAGCGAGGGCGGGATGAGCTGCGTGATGGTGCCCGATGCGGCGATCACGCCCGTGGCGATGCGCATGTCGTAGCCGTAGCGCATCATGATCGGCAGCGAGATCATGCCCATGGCGATGACCGAAGCGGCCACCGTGCCGGTGATGGCGCCCAGCACCGCGCCCACCAGGATGACGGCATAGGCGAGGCCACCGGGGACCTTGCCGAAGAGCTGCCCGGTGCCTTCCAGCAGGTCCTCTGCCAGGCCGCAGCGTTCCAGGATGGCGCCCATCAGCGTGAAGAAGGGGATGGCCAGCAGCAGGTCGTTGCTCAGGATGCCGAAGACGCGCAGCGGCAGGTTGCCCAGGTAGGCGGTGGTGAAGAAGCCCAGCTCGATGGACAGGAAGCCGAAGAACAGCCCCACCGCGCAGAGCGAGAAGGCGACCGGGAAGCCGATCAGCAGGAAGATCACCAGCCCGCCGAACATCAGCGGGGGCATGATTTCGAGGGACATGCTCACTGCTCCGGCCGGGCGTATTCGGTGACCACGTCCACGCCCTGGACGGGGCCGCGCAGCAGGGCCACGCGCTTGATGAGCTCGGAGAGGCCTTGCAGCGTGAGCATGAGGAAGCCCAGCGGCAGCAGCATCTTCACCGGCCAGCGCAGCAGGCCGCCGGCATTCGGGCTGTCCTCCCAGCGCACGAAGCTGTCGAGCGCGAAGGGCCAGGTCATCCAGGCCAGCAGCGCCATGCCCGGCAGCAGGAAGAAGACGATGCCGAAGATGTCCACCCACAGCCGCCCGCGGTCGCCCAGGCTGCCATAGACCAGGTCCACCCGCACATGCTCGTTGCGGAACAGCGTGTAGGAGGCGCCGAGCATCACCACCGCGGCGAAGAGGTACCACTGCACCTCCAGCCAGGCGTTGGAGGAGTAGTTGACGCCGTAGCGGATGAAGGCGTTGCCCGCGCTGATGGCGCAGGAGAGCAGGATGCACCAGTCGGCGACCTTGCCGAATTTGTGGTTCACCCAGTCAACGCCCCGGCTGAAGGCCAGCAGCATGCCCATGTCCCGGATGTCCTTGAAAGGGGGAGACGGGGCGCCGCATAGCGCCCCGCCCCGTTGTTGGCTAGCGGCGGGCGGCGGCCTGCTCGGCCGCCTGCATGGCGTTGACGAAGTTGTCGTAGTTGCTTTCCGCCACGCGGAACCAGCTGATCTGGTTCTCGCGGAACGCCTTCATGTGGTCCCACACGCGCTTGAAGCTGGCATTGGCGGCCGAGGTCTCGGCATACAGCTCCATCGCCGCGCGGTAGGACGCCTCCATCACCGGGCGCGGGAAGGGGCGCAGCTGGGTGCCGCCCGCCACCAGCCGGCGCAGCGCCGGCGGGTTCAGCGCGTCATACTTGGCGATGGTCTCCAGCGTGGCGTCGCGGCCCGCCACGTCCAGCACCAGGCGGTAATGGGCCGGCAGGGCGTCGTATTGCGCCTTGTTCACCAGCATGGAGAGGTTCAGCCCGCCCTCCCACCAGCCCGGGTAGTAGTAGAAGGGCGCGACGCGGTTGAAGCCCAGCTTCTCGTCGTCATGGGGGCCGATCCACTCGGCCGCGTCAATCACGCCGCGCTCGAGCGAGGCGTAGATGTCGCCGCCGGCGATCTGCTGCGGCACCACGCCCAGCTTGGACATGACGTTGCCCGCGAAGCCGCCGATGCGCATCTTCAGCCCGCGCATGTCCTCGGGCGTGCGGATCTCGCGCCGGAACCAGCCGCCCATCTGCGCGCCGGTGTTGCCCGCCTGGATGGAGACCATGTTGAAGGAGGCGAAGAACTCCTTCAGCATCTCGCGCCCGCCGCCGGCATTCAGCCAGGCGTTGATCTGGCGGAAGTTGAAGCCGAAGGGGATGGTGCCGTCCAGCGCGAAGGTCGGGTCCTTGCCGACGAAGTAGTAGGAGGCGGTGTGGCTGCACTCGATGGCGCCGGACTGCACCGCATCCGCCGTCGCCAGCCCCGGCACCAGCTCGCCGGCCTGGTGCAGCTGGATGCGGAAGCGGTTGTCCGTCAGCTCGGCCACGCGGCGGCACATGTGCTCGCCCGCGCCGTAGATGGTGTCCAGCGTGCGGGGGAAGGAGGAGGCGCAGCGCCAGCGGATCTCGGGCAGGGCCTGGGCCAGTGCGGGGGCGGCGAGCGTGGCGGCGCCGGCGGCCGCGAGGCCGCCCACGAGGTGACGACGTTCCATCTGTGGCGAGTGTCCTTCTTGCCTTGCCTCTGGCCCGTGCCATGACATGGCGGGCATGCCTGCGTAACCGGGACGGGGGTGAAACGTAACTTACCCTTTGTAAAGCCATGCCCCTCGCGCAACGGGCTGTCTCTGGGTAGGCTGGGGGGATGCTGGGGAAAGCCATGGGCGGGGGGGCCGCCGCGCTGGGCGCCGCCTGCCTGCTGGCCGCGCTGCTGGCCGGGCCGGGGGTGGTGGCGCTGCCGCTGGGCCCGCCCTGGGGCCCGCTGACCCTGGCATTCGACCCGCTGTCGCGCTGGTTCCTGCTGGTGCTGGGGCTGGC
>JBEQBS010000302.1:0-4131 GCA_041639675.1 Rubritepida sp.
GCGGGCGGCCTCCGTGGCCATGGGCGCCAGGTCCAGGCCGGTCAGGTCCAGCCGCAGCCGGCGCGCCGCGCCCCAGCGATGGATGGCGCGCAGCGTGTCGCCATGCCCGCAGCCGAGGTCGAGCACCGACAGCGATTCCCGCCCGCGCGCCATGGCGGCCAGCCAGCGCAGCGTGGGCCGGTAGCCGAGCGACAGGCGGTTGATGACCTCCAGCTGGCGCAGGCAGCGGCGGTATTCCGCCGGGTCCAGGCCCCCTTGGTCCATCACCTCCTGCGCGCCGGCGGCGCGGCGCATCAGGCGGCGCCCCGGAACACCAGGGATTCCACCCCCACGCCGGGCCCGAAGCCCAGCGCCACCCCGCGCCGCCCCGCCGCCCCTTCGGCCATGATGCGCGCCAGCACCGCCATGATGGTGACGGACGACATGTTGCCGAACGCCCGCAGCACGGCGCGCGAGGGCGCCATGGCGGCTTCCGGGATCTCCAGCGCCAGTTGCACCGCATCGAGGATGGAGCGCCCGCCGGGATGGATGGCCCAGAGCGCGGCATCCGCCACCCCCAGCGCCGCGACGTGCCCGGGCAGGTGCCGCAGGATCACGCCCGGCACCTGGCCGGAAAGGCGCATGTCGAAGCCATCATCGCCGATGCACCAGGTGATGAGGCCGGCGCTGTCGGGCAGGGTTTCCTGGGCGAAGCGCTCCAGCTCCAGCCCCTGCGGCTCCGCGCTCACCAGCGCGGCGGCGGCGCCATCGGCGAAGAGCATGAAGCACAGCGCCTGCTCCAGCGAGGCCGTTTCCTGGAAGTGCAGCGTGCACAGCTCGATGTTCAGCACCAGCACGCGGGCGGCGGGTTCGGAGCGCACGACGTGCCGCGCCAGCTTCAGCGCGTGGAAGGCGGCGTTGCAGCCCATGAAGCCCACCACCGTGCGCTCGATGCGCGGGTCCAGCCCGGCCTCGGCGATGAGGCGCTGGTCCAGCCCCGGCGCCTCGAAGCCGGTGCAGGAGACGAGGATGAGGTGGGTGACGCCCTCCTGCCACGCGCGGCCCAGCCTCGCCGAGAGGTCCGCCAGCGCGGCACGCGCCAGGGGCAGGGATTCCGCGGCGTAGCGCTCCATCCGCCGCGCGGTGGAGGGGAAGGCGCCGGGGATGTAGAAGCCCTCCTGCGCCGTCAGCGGCGAGAAGCGGTGCGCGATGCCCCCGCGCTCCGCCATGCGGGCGAACAGGGCGCGCTCGCGCTCCGTTTCCAGCAGGGCGGGGGAGTAGGCGAGGAAGTCCTGGTGCACGTCATGCGGCGGCGTGGCGGTGCCGATGGCGTTGAGGAAGGCGCGTGGGGGCATCGCCTCCCAACGTGGGGAAGGTCAGGAAAGTCGCATCACCGATCGAGCGACAGGATCGCCTCGATCCGTCCTAGCACCTCGCACAGCGTCTGCATGTCGGCGCGGCCGGCGAAGTCGGCGTCGCGCGCCAGCCAGTCCAGCGTGCGGAACTGGTTGGAAAGGATCACGCCGGTCAGGCTGGTGCCGCGCGGCACCGGCACCTCGAAGGCGGACCCCTTCACCTGGTTCGTGATGGGCACGACGACGGCAAGCCCTGTGGCGATGTTGAAGTCACGGGGCGACAGCACGAGCGCGGGGCGCCGCCCCGCCTGCTCCGTCCCCGCATGCGGCGTGAAGCTGAGGTGGACGAAGTCCCCCCGCTCAGGCTGGTAGGTGCCCCTCACCACGCCTCGTCGCCCACCGGGCCGCCCCAATCCGCCTCGTCATGCCGAAGCCCGGCATCCTGCGCCAGCAGCTCGGCAAGCTTGAACGTCCGGCGGACCGGCGTGACGACGACCTTGCCGTCCAGCACGGTCAGCTCGACCGGCATGCCCTCCACCAGCCTCGCATCCTCCGCCACGTGGCGCGGCAAACGGACAGCGAGGCTGTTGCCCCACTTGGCAACGGCCAGTCGCGCCATGATGTGCTCCTGCATCGCGACGGTGTAGCCCATGATGGGCGCACGAAGTCGGCGACACAATGTAGATACCATGGATCGGGTTGCGACGTCAAGGCTGGCAAACCGCCTTCACCCATGCGCCCCGCATTCCAGCGACACCACCGAGGACGCCTCCCGCACCAGCGCGAACAGCGCCCGCAACCGGCCGATCACCTCCTCGCGCTCCCGCCCGTAGCCGGGGTGGCGGGGCGCCGGCGGCTCGCCGAAATCCAGCGGTGGCGGCGCGGCATCGGGCGCGGGGAAGACCGTGTCCAGCAGCTTCGCCGCCGCCTCCACGTCCAGCCGCAGCAGCCGGCGCACCAGCATGCCGCGCGTGACGCCATGCCGGGGCGAGAAATCCGGGATCGCCACCGCCACCAGCCAGATGCGGTGCACCAGCGCCAGGCGCAGCGCATGCACGGCGAAGAGCCGGTCGCTCATCCGCGGCGCGCCATCCGGCCAGGCGCCGCGCAGGGCCAGGTCGTCCTCGGCCAGGCGGCGGAAGACGCGGCGCACGGCGTCCCCCAGCCCCTGCTCCTCCAGCGCATGCGCCACCGCGGTCAGCGCCGCGGCGCGGCCCGGGCGCTTCGTCGCCGCCGCGCGGTCCAGCCAGTTGCCGGGGTCCAGCGTGGCCACGTAGCCGCGCAGCACCTCGCGCTCGCCCAGTGCCAGCCCGGCGCGGGCGAAGGCCATGGCGCCGGCGAAGCGCGGGGATTTCGCCAGCAGCTCCGCCAGCGTGTCCGGCTCGCGCGGGGCGACGCGGCCCAGCCCGTGCACCAGGTTGGCCGGGAAGCCCAGTTGTTGCAGCACGGCGTTGTTGGGGATGGCGCGCAGCTCCCGCGGGTGGCGGATCACCGCCGGGCCGCCTGAGTCGCTCTGCCGCGCCGCGGGGCGCGAGCCCGTGCCGTCCCGCAGCGCCGGGCCGAAGCCGCCCAGCAGCGCGGCATAGCCCGCATCCTCCACCAGCCCCGCCATGGCCGCGCGCATGCCGGCAAACAGATCCGCCACGTAGTCGCCCTCGGCATAGACCGGGTCGGTGCGGGCGCCCTCGGTGCCGGCGAAGGCGTGCTCGGCCAGGCGGGCCACCGCGGCATGGGCCAGGGCGGGCGTGCCGAAGGTGAGGTAGCCGTCGCTGCCCTGGAAGCTGCTTTCGTGCCGCAGGGCGATGCCCCGCTCCTCGAAGGCGGCGCGCACCGCCGGCGGGTCCAGATAGGCCAGCCGGGCGGCCAGCCCGTCCGGGTGGCCGCCACGGCCCAGCCCCTCGCCATGGGTGTCGAACAGCACCACCTCCAGGTCGCTCATGCCGTGGCGCGTCAGCAGCTCGGCCACCCGCAGCTTGAGGCGCTCGATGAGGTGCGAGGCTGCGATCTGCCCCACGTAGCGCCCGGAATCGCTGTAGCCGAACTGCAGGAACAGCCGCCCGCGCCGCCGCAGGTGGGCGCGGAAATGCGGGCTCCGCAGCGCCTCCTCGATCACCCGCTCGCCGCGCTTCTCCAGCGCCTCCGCCGTCTCGAACAGCGGGGAGATCTCGATGTGGTCCTCCACGCCGCAGAGGCGCGCCAGCAGCAGGGCGGCCAGCAGGGTGAAGCCGCTTTCCGTCTCCGCCACCAGGAAGCGCACGGGCTGGCAGCTGTCCACATGCTTGCTGATCTGCGCCACCGTCATCACCAGCCGCAGGGCGGAGGCGCTTTCCGCCAGCAGCCCGCCGAAATCCACCGGCTCCGGCTGGGCCTCCTCCAGCGCCTCGTTGATGCCCATGAACAGGGCGCGGCGCTGCGCCGGGTCGTCCAGCCCGCCGGACAGGCCGGGCACGCGCAGCCGGGCGGCGTTGTGCAGCTGCGCCGCGTTCAGCCGCACATGCGTGCCGGCCAGGGAGAGGCCATGCGCCAGCAGCCCGGCGCGGGCGGTGCACAGCGCCAGCTTCGCCGCGTCGTCCGGCACGGCGGCGACGGCGTCATCCAGCAGCGGCAGCAGCGGCGCCGGCGTGGTCAGCGCCGCCTCGCGCCCCTCCAGCAGGGCGCGGGCGAAGATCAGCGCGCCCTCGGGCGTCACCTCGCCCGAGGGCGGGCAGGCGGCGAGCTGCGCGTCCAGCGCCGCCAGCGCCGCCTCCGTGCGTCAAACCGCCACGGCCCAGACCATCGCGGTGGTCGCCGCGCAGGC
>JBEQBS010000303.1:0-4117 GCA_041639675.1 Rubritepida sp.
CGGGCGCGCCCGCAGCGGCCCGCCGCCGCCCGCCCCGCCACGCTGCACCGGCCCCGGCGCGCTGGAGCCGCACCGCATCTGGATCACGCCCGATGCCGGGGGGTTCAGCTACCGCGTCATGGTCACGAACAGCGGGCCGCGGCCGCGGCGCTTCACCGCCACGCTGGGCTTCGCCAACCTGATGCTGCCGCCGGGCGCCGGGCAGCCGCTGCTGCTCCAGCCGCGGCAGAGCCTGCTGGTGAACCTGGGCCGGCATGACCGCCGCGCCACGGAGGAGCAGGTGATGTCCGTGCTGCGCGTCACCTGCCTGCCGGGATGACGGCTTCGTAATTTATTCCCAGGCATCCGCGACATGGCGGCGCCCGTTCAGGCCAGGTCCACCGAGAGGGCCTGCCCCATGTTCATGCGCCGCGACTCCCTGCTGATTGACCTGCCGGAACCCAAGGATGCCGACCCCGATGCGGGCTCCGCGCTGAACGAGATCCTGGGCGGGCAGTTCGGCGAGATGTCCACCCTCAACAACTACATGTTCCAGAGCTTCAACTTCCGCGACAAGACGAAGCTCAAGCCCTTCCATTCCCTGGTGGCCAGCATCACCGCGGAGGAGCTGGGCCATGTGGAGCTGGTGACGACGGGCATCAGCCTGCTCAACAACGGCCCGCCCTCCAAGGCGCCGACGGGGCACCCGAGCGAGGCGCCCTACGGATTCATGAAGAGCAAGCGCGACGTCAACGGCTTCGTGCTGGGCGCCGGCGCCGGCCTGCCCTTCGACAGCAACGCCCGGCCCTGGAACGGGACCTTCGTGTTCCACACCGGCAACCTGGTGCTGGACCTGCTGCACAACTTCTTCCTGGAATGCGGCGCGCGCATGAACAAGCTGCGCGTCTACGAGATGCAGACCGACCCGGTGGGGCGCGAGGTGCTGGGCTACCTGCTGGTGCGCGGCTCGGTCCACGCCCAGGCCTTCGGCCTGGCGCTGAAGAAGCTGACCGGCGTGGACATGACCAGGCTGCTGCCGGTGCCCAACATCACCCACGACAACATCCCCGAGGCGCGCAAGTACGAGGTGGAGGGCCGGCACCGCGTGCTCTACCGCTTCAGCGACCGCGACTATGCCGACATCGCCGGCATCTGGAGCGAGGACGAGACGACCTACGACAAGACCGGCCCGCTGGAGGTGGTGGACCTGCCGCCCGACCCGGGGCCGGAGAGCCTGAAGGCGATGGAGGGCAGCGCGTCCTCCTTCACCCCCGACTATGCGCCGGAGGAGATCCTGGAGATCGCGCGCATGCTCTACACCAAGGCGAAGTGACGCCTCACGCCGCCGGCGGCTGGGCGTGCTCGCGCTCCAGCCGCCGGTAGGCGCGCACGCTGGCGATGATGACGCCCACATAGATGAGGCCGGCGGCGGCGATGGCGGCCCAGGGCTCGGCCAGCAGCACGGCCAGGTAGGCGCCGATGCCCAGCAGCACCGGCAGCACCAGCGCCGGCGGCACCTTCACCTTCTTGGCGGACCAGGAGGGCACGGTGCTGACCATCAGCCCGCCCACCACCAGCAGGATCACCGCGGCCAGCAGCGGGTGCCGCAGCGCCCCCGCGAAGCCCACCCACCCCCATTCGGCGAAGGCCAGCGACGCGAAGAGCGGGAAGAGCGCCAGCCCCGCCCCGGCCGGCGCCGGCACGCCGGTGAAGAAGTTGGCGGCGAAGGCCGGGCGCGGCGGCGGCGGCGGCGCGCCGGGCTCGGCGATGCTGGCCGCGTTGAAGCGCGCCAGCCGCAGGGCGGAGCAGGCGGCGAACATCACGCAGGGCACGAAGCCCAGCGGGCCGGGCGTGTGCAGCGTCCAGAGGTAGAGGACCAGGGCCGGCGCCACGCCGAAGCACAGGAAGTCGCTCAGGCTGTCGAACTCGGCGCCGAAGCGGCTGGTGCCCTTCAGCAGCCGGGCGATGCGGCCATCCAGCCCGTCAATCACCGCCGCCACCACGATGAAGGCGGCCGCCTGCTCGAAGCGGCCATCCACGGCGAAGCGGATCGCCACCAGGCCGCAGCACAGCCCCACCATGGTCAGGATGTTGGGGATCAGCCGGTTGATGCCGGGGCCGCGCCAGGGGCGGGCGCGCAGGCGTTCGCGCAGGCGGGGGCGGCCGGGCTCCATCTCAGTGGCGGCTCATGTCCGCCAGCACCGTCTCGCCGCCCACGGTGCGCTGGCCGACCACCACCAGGGGGTCCACGCCGTCGGGCAGGTAGATGTCGGTGCGGGAGCCGAAGCGGATGATGCCGTAGCGCTCGCCGGCCAGCAGCGTGTCCCCCTCCTTCGCGCTGCACAGGATGCGCCGGGCGACGAGGCCGGCGATCTGCACGCAGCCCAGCGTGCGGCCGTCGGGCAGGTCAATGCGCAGGCCGTTGCGCTCATTGTGCTCGCTGGCCTTGTCCAGCGACGCATCGAAGAACTTGCCGGGGCGGTAGGCGCGCTTGCCCACCATGCCCTGCACGGGCGAGCGGTTCACGTGCACGTCCAGCACGGACAGGAAGATGGCGATGCGCTGGCGCGGCGCGGCGCCCATCTCCAGCTCGGCCGGGGGCACGGCGGGGCCGACCATGACGATCTTGCCATCCGCCGGGGCGAGGACGAGGTGCGGCCGCGGCGGCGGCACCCGCTTCGGGTCGCGGAAGAAATACAGGCAGAACAGGGTGAAGGCCGCGCCCAGCCAGAACAGCCAGTCCGAGACGAACAGCCCGCCCAGCACGGCGACGATGGCGCCGCCCCAGAGAAAGGGCTTGCCGGCCGGGTGCGGCGGGGCGAGGACGAGGCTCAGGCTGTTTTTCAGGGACATGCGGGCGGTTTATGGTCCGTTCACTTCTCCGGTTCAAGCTGCGGCCATGCTGATGCTGGGCCCCTTCGCCGTTGACGATGACGGTCGCATTTCCCCGCGCGCCGGGTCCGCCGCGCCGCGCATCCGCTTCGCCTGGCGCGGCCGCGCCTGCGAGGCGCAGCTGGAGGGCGGGCGGCTGCGCCTCTCCGCCCAGGCCGGGCGCATCCCCTCCACGGCGGAACCAGGGGCGGACCGGGGCTGGACGCTGCGGGAGATCGGCGGCCTGCCGCGCGGGGAGGAGGTGGCGCTGCGCATCCTGCCCGACCACCGCCTGCGGCTGGAGAAGGAGGCCCCGCCGGGCGCCACCGCCTCGGCCCTGATCGCCGAGATGGTGCGCTTCGCCCTGGCGCTGGACCCCTATCTGGAGCGGCTGGATTCCGCCGGCGCCGGCACCGCGAAGACCTGGCCGGGATAGATGCGATTGGGGTCGCGGATCTGGTCGCGGTTGGCGGCGAAGATCAGCGTGAAGCGCGCCCCGCGGCCGTAATTCGCCCGCGCGATGCGCCACAGCGTGTTGCCCGGCTGCACCACGTGCCGCGCGCCCGGCGCGGCGGCCTGGGCGGCGATCGCGGCGGCGATCACCGGGGGCGCCTCGCGCAGGAAGGGCTGCTCGATGCGCGCCACCACGCGGCCCTGGGCGTCGAGCTGGTCCACCCGCAGCAGGTGCCGGCCCGGCGCCAGGCGATCGCCTGGGGAGAGGCTCCAGCGGCCGACGGCATCGGCCTGGGCATCGGCCATGTGGCGCTCATCCACGTAGAAGCGCAGGGCCGCGCCGGGCGGGGCGCTGCCGGCTAGGCGCAGGTCGCCCTCCGCCCCGTAATCCACCAGGTCCAGCGCCAGCCGCGCCGCCGCCGGCGCCTGGAGCGTGATCACCGGCGCCGCCTGGGCCTGGGGCACCAGCAGGGCCAGCGGGGCGGCAGGGGGCGGGGCGTCGCGCAGCGCCTCGGCTTCCGGCAGGGCGGCTATCGGCGGCTCGGGCACCAGCAGCAGCACGCTGGCCTCGCCGGGGATGGGTTCGCCGCCGGGCAGGCGCATCAGCAGGGTCAGCTCGCGCGGGCCGGGGCGCAGGGCCCCATCGGGCAGGATCACCCATTCGCCGCGGGCATCGGCGCGGCCGCGCCCGATCTCGCGGCCGTCCTCCAGCAGCGCCACCTCGCTGCCCGGGGCGGCGCGGCCGGCCGTCACCAGCATGCCGTTGCGGCCCAGCCGCGCCACGTCGAAGCGCGGCGGGGCGGGGCGCGGGGCC
>JBEQBS010000304.1:0-4113 GCA_041639675.1 Rubritepida sp.
CGGCGCCGCGCATCATCGAGGCATTGCGGGCCGCCGCGCGCCCCGCCCTGCCGCTGGGCGTCGCCGCCGGGGACTGAAACCTTGCCACCGCTGGCGGCTTGGGGCGGCATGACCCTGCCCGATGACGACCGCCGCTTCCTGCGCCGCCTGCTGATGACGGTGGCGGTGCTGGCCTTCCTGCTGCTGCTCTGGGCAGCGCGCGAGGCCATCCTGGTCGCCTTCGCCGCGGTGCTGGTGGCCATCCTGCTGGATGGCGCGGCCGGGCAGCTCTGCCAGCGGCTGGGGATGCGGCGCAAATGGGCGCTGCTGGTGTCCGGGCTGGTGATCGCCGGCGTGCTCATCGGCGCGGTGGCGCTGGTGGGCACGCAGATGGCCGCGCAGGTGGCGCAGCTCTCAGAGGCGCTGCCGCGCGCCCTGCAGGGGCTGGAGCAGCGCCTGGGCATCCGCGTGCCGGAGGAGGCGCGCGGCGTCTCCGAGGGGATGCTGGCGCAGATGGCCGGGCTGGGGCGGCTGGCGATGGATGCGCTGGCCTCGGTGGCGCTGGCCGTCGTCGGCGGCGCCTACCTGGCGCTGGAGCCGGAGCGCTACCGCCGCGGCTTCGTCAAGCTCTTTCCCAAGGCGCTGACGCAGGAGGTGGAGGAGGTGCTGGCGACGCTGGGCCGCGCGCTGCAACGCTGGCTGCTGGCGACGCTGCTGGCCATGGCCTGCGTCGGCGTCGCCGCGGGCCTCGCCGCCTGGGCCATCGGCCTGCCGGCACCGCTCGCCATCGGCCTCTTCGCCGGGCTGATGGAGGTGGTGCCGACGCTGGGCGCCTTCATCGGCGCGCTGCCGGCGCTGCTGGTCGCCGCCTCCCAGGGCGGCGAGGCGCTGCTGTGGACGGCGGGCGCCTTCCTGCTCATCCAGCAGCTCGAAAGCAACCTGCTCTCGCCCCTGGTGGGGGAGAAGCTGGTGGACGTGCCGGCCTTCGTGCTGGTGGTGGGCGTGGTGGCGGCGGGCACGGTGTTCGGCCTGCCCGGCGTGGTGCTGGCCGCGCCCATCACCGTGGTGACGCTGGCGGTGGTGCAGCGCCTGTGGGTGCGCGAGGCGCTGGAGCGCCGCGTGGAGGTGACGGGGGAACGCGAGTGAGGGACATCGCCGCGCGCATCGAAGGACGGATGGAGCGGCTGGAGCTGGCGCCGGAGGCGCTGGACCGCGCGGCCGGGCTGAACCCCGGCGCCACGGCGGCCATCCTGCGCGGCGGCCCCCTGCCGCGCGGCGCCGCGCTGGGCCGCCTGGCCGCCGCGCTCGGGGTGGACGAGCATTTCCTGCTAGGGCTGGAGCCCGGCGAGGTGATCCCGGCGGAGATGCTGGAGGAGGCGCAGGGCAGCCTTGGCCTGCTGGCGCCGGACGAGGAGGCCCTGCTGCGCAACTACCGCCGGCTGGAGGTGCCGCTGCGCGCCGCCTTCAACCAGATCCTCGCCCGCGCGGCGGGGCCGGAGCCCGAGCCGCCGCGGAAACGCCGCTAGCCCTTCCCATCCGGGCATGCTGCACTGCATCGCCATGCCCGACACCGCTGCCCCCGACACCCTCTCCCCCGGCGCGACGGCGCTGCGCGAGGCCATCCAGCGCAAGCTGACCTTCGACATCGGCAAGAGCGCGGCCGGCGCGCTGGAGCGCGACTGGTTCATGGCCACCGCGCTCGCGGTGCGCGACCGCGTGGTGGAGCCCTGGCTGGACGACATGCGCAGCGCCTACGATTCCGGCGCGAAGCAGGTGTATTACCTCTCGCTGGAGTTCCTGATCGGCCGGCTGCTGCGCGAGAACATGAGCAACCTGGGCCTGCTGGACGACGCCCGCGCCGCCCTGGCCTCGCTCGGCGTGGACCCCGTGAAGGTGATGGGCAGCGAGCCCGACGCCGCGCTGGGCAATGGCGGCCTGGGCCGGCTGGCGGCCTGCTTCATGGAAAGCCTGGCCTCGCTCTCCATCCCCGCCTTCGGCTACGGCATCCGCTACGACCACGGGCTGTTCCGCCAGATCATCCGCGACGGCTGGCAGGAGGAATTCCCCGAGACCTGGCTGACCTTCCCCAACCCCTGGGAATTCGCCCGGCCCGAGATCGCCCACCCCATCGGCTTCGGCGGCACGGTGGAGGAGGTGGCGGGGCCGGATGGCGAGCCGCGCCAGCTGTGGAAGCCGGCCGAGACCATCCTGGCCGTGGCCTATGACACGCCCATCATCGGCTGGCGCGGCCGGCACGTGAACACGCTGCGCCTGTGGTCCGCCCGCGCGCAGGACCCGCTGCGGCTGGACGCCTTCAACCGCGGCGACCACATCGGCGCGGTGAGCGAGCGTGCGCGGGCGGAGGCGATCTCGCGCATCCTCTACCCGGCCGATGAGAGCCCGCAGGGGCTGGAGCTGCGGCTGCGGCAGGAATTCTTCTTCTCCTCCGCGGCCCTGCAGGACCTGCTGCGCCGCCACCTGCGCGTCTATGGCGACCTGCATTCCCTGCCCGAGCGCGTCTCGGTGCAGATGAACGACACCCACCCGGCCATCGTGGTGGCGGAGCTGATGCGCATCCTGCTGGACCAGCACGGGATGGAATGGGCCGAGGCCTGGCGCGTCACCCAGGGCACGCTGAGCTACACCAACCACACCCTGCTGCCGGAGGCGCTGGAATCCTGGCCCGTCGAGCTGATGGAACGGCTGCTGCCGCGCCACATGCAGATCATCTACCTCATCAACGCCGTCCACCTGGATGCCGTGGCGGCGCGGCACCCCGGCGACGGGCAGCTGCTGAGCAGCGTCTCGCTGATCGAGGAGAATCACGGCCGGCGCGTGCGCATGGGCCACCTGGCCTTCGTCGGCAGCCACACGGTGAATGGCGTGGCGGCGCTGCATTCGGAGCTGCTGAGGAAGACCGTGTTCCGCGACTTCCACGCGCTGGCGCCGGGCAAGATCGTCAACCGCACCAACGGCGTCACCTTCCGCCGCTGGCTGATGCAGTGCAACCCCGGCCTGACCGCGCTGCTGCGCGAGGCGATCGGCGACGCCTTCCTGGATGATTCCATGGCGCTGCGCGCCTTCGAGGCCCATGCCGGCGATGCGGCGATGCAGGCCCGCTTCGCCGCGGTGAAGCGCGCGAACAAGGAGGCGCTGGCGGCGCTGGTGAAGCGCGAGCTGGGCGTGCGGCTCGACCCCTCGGCGATGTTCGACATCCAGATCAAGCGCATCCACGAATACAAGCGCCAGCTGCTGAACATCCTGGAGGCGGTGGCGCTGCACCAGGAGATGCGCGCGCACCCGCACCTCACTTGGGCGCCGCGCGTCAAGCTCTTCGCCGGCAAGGCGGCGGCGAGCTACCACCGCGCCAAGCTCATCATCAAGCTGGCGCATGACGTGGCCCGCGTGGTGAACCGCGACCCGACGATGCGGGACCGGCTGAAGCTGGTCTTCCTGCCCAACTACAACGTCTCGCTGGCCGAGGTGATGGTGCCCGCCTGCGACCTGAGCGAGCAGATCAGCACCGCGGGCATGGAGGCCTCCGGCACCGGCAACATGAAGCTGGCGCTGAACGGCGCGCTGACCATCGGCACGCTGGACGGCGCCAATGTCGAGATGCTGGAGCATGTGGGGGCGCCGCACATGCGCATCTTCGGCCTGACGACGGAGGAGGTGGAGCAGAGGCGGCGCGAGGGTTGGCGCGGCGCGGATTCCATCGCCGCCTCGCCGCGCCTCCAGGCCGTGCTCGGGGCGCTGGAATCCGGCCTGTTCAGCCCCGACGACCCCACGCGCTACCACGGGCTGGTGGCCTCGTTGCGCGAGCATGACCACTTCCTCGTCACCGCCGATTTCGACGCCTATTGGGAGGCGCAGCGGGAGCTGGATGGGCGCTGGGGGGACCAGGCGGGCTGGATGCGCTCGGCCATGACGAACACCGCGCGGATGGGCTGGTTCTCGTCGGACCGCACCATCCGCGAATACGCCGAGGGCATCTGGAAGACGCGGGCCGGTTGATGCCCCTGCCGGCGCGCGAGGTGGCCGCGCTGCTGGCCGGCCGCCACCCCGACCCCTTCGCCGCCCTGGGCCAGCATGGCGGCGAGCACCGCGCCGTGCTGCCGGGCGCGGAGGCCGCCT
>JBEQBS010000305.1:0-4109 GCA_041639675.1 Rubritepida sp.
TCCTGCTGGGTTGGCAGGGGCGGCGGGTGGCGCGCCTCGCCGCGCTGCGCCTGTGGCGCTGGCGCGGCGGTCCGTGGGAGGCGGTGGCGCCGCCCGCTTCCCCGTGACCTGCGCCCTGGGGAAGCCGGCGGCCGCGCGCTATCGCTTGATCTGCAGCGTCGCGCTGTCGAAGTTCACCACGCGCATCTGGCCGCCCTGCTCGACCACCGCGACCTCGCGGCCGAAATCCACCGCGACGACGCGCGCCCCGGCCGAATTGGCGAGCTGGAGGTTGTTCAGCAGGATCACCGCCAGCACCTCGGAGACGCTGTTGCCGCCGGTGGCGCGGCTCTGCACCTCGGCGCGGGTGGCGGGCGCCAGCTCGGCCAGGATGGCCTGCTGGAAGGCGGGCGAGGGGGCGGCCAGCGCGGCGGCGGGGGCGGCCAGCAGCAGGGCGGCGGGCAGGAAACGGATGGTCATGGGATTCTCCCGGTCATGGGCCGGACGGCGGGCGCCGCCGGTCGCCGGGAGTGCTACATCATGCGCACGCAGCCTGTGCGCCGGCGCGAACCCGCCGCAAACCGGTGGGATTCCCGGCCAATCCGCTCATTCCATGGTGATGCTGGGCGTCCGCGCGCTCGTCGGGGCGTCCAGCTTCTCCCACAGCCGGGCGGCAATGGCGCGATAGGCGCCGGCCTCGTGGCTGTCGGGCGCGGCCAGCACCACGGGGGTGCCGGCATCGGCCATCTGGCGGATGGCGAGCTTCAGCGGCAGCTCGCCCAGGAACTCGGTGCCCAGGCGGGCGGCCTCGGCGCGCGCGCCGCCATGGCCGAAGATCTCCGTGCGCTCGCCGCAGGCGGGGCAGCAGAAGAAGCTCATGTTCTCGATGAGGCCGAGCACGGGGACGTTCACCTTCTCGAACATCCGCACGCCGCGGCGGGCATCAATCAGCGCCACGTCCTGCGGGGTGGAGACGATCACCGCGCCGGCCAGCGGCACGCGCTGGGACATGGTGAGCTGCGCGTCGCCGGTGCCGGGCGGCATGTCCACCACCATCACGTCCAGCTCGCCCCATTCCACCTGGCCCATCATCTGCTCCAGCGCGCCCATCACCATGGGGCCGCGCCAGACCATCGGCGTCTCCTGCTCCACCAGGAAGCCGATGCTCATGGCCTTCAGCCCCCAGCGCGAGACGGGGATGATGCGCTGGCCGACGGCGCGCGGCTTCTCCTGCGTGCCCAGCATCTGGGGCAGGGACGGGCCGTAGATGTCGGCATCCAGCAGCCCCACCCGCAGCCCCTGCGCGGCCAGGGCCACGGCCAGGTTCACGCTGGTGGTGCTCTTGCCCACGCCGCCCTTGCCCGAGGCCACGGCGACGATGCGCTTCACGCCCGGCAGCAGCATGGCGCCCTGGCCGGCGGGGGCTTTGGGGGGTTCAGCCTTGGGCGCCTCGGCGCGGTGCGCCGTCAGCACCACGGTCACGGAGAGCACGCCGGGCACCGCGGCGGCGGCCTTCTCGGCGGCCTGGCGCAGCGGCTCGCTCTCCCGCGCGCGCTCGCGCGGCACGGCGAGGGCGAACTGCACCATGCCGTCGCGCTCGCTGATCGCGTCCACCATGCCGGCCGTCACCACGTCCCGGCCGGTCGCCGGGTCGTTCACCTGGCGCAGGGCGGCGCGGATCGCCTCGACGAGAGATGCCATGGGCAAGATGACCTTTCCTTAACGCGACTCAATCCACATATGCACCGGCAGGACGCGCCGCGCACCCCTCCCTTCCGGGCGTGCGGCGTCCTATCTTCGTTCCGAGAGCGACGGGAGAGCGCGGACCAGATGGCGTGGAACAATGGCGGGCCCAGCCCCTGGGGCAATCCGCGTCCCGGCGGGAATGGCGGCGGCCCCTGGGGCAACCCGCCGCCGGGCGGCAACCGCCCGCCCCCGGGCGGCGGCAGCGGCGGCCCGGACGTGGAGGAGATGATCCGCCAGGCGCAGGCCGCCGTGCGGCGCTACCTGCCGCGCGGCAATTTCGGCGGCGGCAAGGGCCTGGCGCTGGGCGCCCTGGCGCTGGTGGCGCTGTGGGGCTTCTCCGGCGTCTATCGTGTGCAGCCGGACGAGCTGGGCGTGGTGATGCGCTTCGGCGCCTTCGACCGCACGGCGCCGCCCGGCCTGAACTACCGCATCCCCTGGCCGGTGGAGACGGTGACGACCCCGCGGGTGACGCGCATCAACCGGGTGGACGTCGGCTTCCGCGGCAATGCCGAGGCGCCGGTGACGGCGCAGGGCCGCATCGGCGCCGCGCGCGACGTGCTGGCCGAGTCGCTGATGCTGACGGGCGACGAGAACATCATTGACATTGACTTCGCCGTGTTCTGGCGCATCCGCGACGCCGGCGACTTCCTGTTCAACACGCGCAACCCGGAGGACACGGTGAAGTCCGCCGCCGAGAGCGTGATGCGCGAGATCATCGGCCGCACGCCCATCCAGGCGGCGCTGACCGAGGCGCGCGCCCAGATCGAGCAGGATGTGCGCCGCGGCACCCAGGCCATCATGGACCAGTACCGGGCGGGCGTGGAGATCACTCAGGTGCAGATGCAGAAGGTGGACCCGCCGGCCGCGGTGGTGGACGCCTTCCGCGACGTGCAGCGCGCGAACGCGGACCGCGAGCGCGTGCGCAACGAGGCCGAGAGCTTCCGCAACGACATCATCCCCCGCGCCCGCGGCGAGGCGGAGCGCATGGTGGCCGAGGCGCAGGGCTTCCGCGACGGGCAGATCGCCCGCGCGCGCGGCGAGGCGGGGCGCTTCACCGCCGTGCTGGGCGCCTATTCCCAGGCGCAGGACATCACGATCCGCCGGATCTACCTGGAGACGATGGAGGAGATCCTGAAGCGCAACAACATGATCCTGGTGGATGACCGCCTGCAGGGGCTGGTGCCCTTCCTGCCGCTGGGGCCGGACGGCACGCGCCCGGCGGCGCCGGCAGCAGGCCGCCAGGCCCCGCCGCCCCAGGCGGTGGCGCCCATGGTCCAGCAGCAGATGCGCCAGGGGGCCGGCCGATGAACAAGCTGATCGTGCTTTCCGTGGTGCTGCTGGCGGCGCTGTTCGCCGCGGCCGGCGCCTTCTTCACCGTGCAGCAGACGCAGCAGGTGCTCATCACCCAGTTCGGCCAGCCGATCCGGGTGATCCAGCAGCCGGGGCTGAACGTGAAGATCCCCTTCATCCAGACGGTGATCCCCTTCGACCGCCGCCTGCTGGACTACGACGCGCCGGGCGAGGAAGTCATCCTGGGCGACCAGCGCCGCATCATCGTGGACAGCTTCACCCGCTACCGCATCACCGACCCGCTGCTGTTCTACCAGACGGTCGGCGTGACGGAGCAGGGCATCCGCGGGCGCCTCTCCTCCATCGTCACCTCCTCGCTGCGCCGGGTGCTGGCGAGCGAGCAGCTCAACGCCGTGCTCTCCAACGAGCGGCCGCGCGTGATGGGCGAGATCCGCCGCCTGGTGAACGAGGAGGCGCGGCGCTTCGGCATCGAGGTGGCCGACGTGCGCATCCGCCGCGCCGACCTGCCGGACGAGAACACCCAGGCCGTGCTGAGCCGCATGCAGTCCGAGCGCGAGCGCGTGGCGCGCGAGGCGCGCGCGGAGGGCGCCGAGGTGGCGGCGCGCATCCGCGCCCAGGCCGAGCGCGACCGCACCGTGCTGCTGGCCGAGGCGGAGGCGAACGCCGCCATCCTGCGCGGCACCGGCGAGCAGGAGGCCATCCGCGTCTTCGCCGAGGCCTTCCGCCGCGACCCGGAGTTCTTCCAGTTCTGGCGCACCATGCAGGCCTACCGGGAGGTCTTCTCCAACGGGGAATCCCGCATGGTGCTGACGCCGGAGAGCGACTTCTTCCGCTTCTTCCGGGAGATGCCCGACCTGGGCGCGGCGCGCCCGCCGGGGTGAGTCTGGCGCGCGATCCGGGGCGGCGATGCCGCCGGCCCGGTGAATCGCCCGCCTGGATGCTGGCGCCCGCGGCAACGCGGGCCTAGCCTTCCCGTTCAGACCGCCGGGCGGCACCCTCCGCCCGGCTTTTCCAGCCCGAGGTCCACCGCATGCGTTCCATCGCCCCCGCCCTGGTCCTGGCCCTCGCCGCCG
>JBEQBS010000306.1:0-4045 GCA_041639675.1 Rubritepida sp.
CCGATTCGCGCGCCTCCAGCGCCTGGGTGCCGTCGGCATGCCCGGGCAGGCGGGCGGCACCCGGCGCGGCGGCGCGCATCGCCGCGTGCTCGGTGGCGCCCAGCAGCACGCGCCGGCCGGGTGCCAGGCCGTGCAGCGCCAGGGCGATGGCCTCCGTGCCGCCGGAGGTGAAGACCGCCTCGCCCCCCCAGCGCGATTCGACCGCGCGCCGTGCGCCCTCGATCACCGCACGCGCCGCGCGGCCGCCGCCATGCACGGCGGAGGCATTGCCCCCGGCATCCAGCGCGCGCAGCAGCGCCGCCCGCGCCCCGGGGCGCAGCGGCTCGGTGGCGTTGGCGTCGCAGTCGAGCGGCGTCAGGCGTCGGCCAGGGCGCCGTGCTGCGGGCGCAGCGCCCGCCCGGCCACCCGCCCCTCGGCCACGTCGGCCAGCGTCACCCCGGCCAGGAACAGGCGGATCTGCTCGCCCAGCTCGGTCCAGAGGTCATGCGTCAGGCAGCGCTGGCCTTGCATGCAGCCGGGCGAGCCTTCCTCGCAGCGGGTGGCCTTCAGGGGCTCATCCACCGCATCCACGATGTCGGCGATGGCGATCTGCGCCGCCGGGCGCGCGAGGCGGTAGCCGCCGCCCGGCCCGCGGGCGGAGGCGACCAGCCCGGCGCGGCGCAAGGGGCCGAAGAGCTGCTCCAGATAGGCCAGGGACAGCATCTGCGAGGCCGCGATCTCCGCGAGCGAGACGGGCGGGGCCGTGCGCCCGGGCGGCACGGCGGGCCCGCGGGCCTGGCGGGCCGCCCGTTCCACCATGGCCATGACCGCATAGCGGCCGCGTGTGGATAAGCGCATGACCACAAACCCTTAGCCGCTTCGCCCTGCCATCCGCCATGCATCCTGGCGGCACCAGCCATGCAGGCATGATGGCGATTATATTAGAAAACCGCGACGCGCGTGCCTATGATGAAGGCACCCTGCGGAACCCAGCGCCGGGGGGCGTTTCCGAGCGAGCATGCCGGCCACCCCGCACCCCATGTGCGGCAGGAAGGCTAGGTGTTCCCAGCGCGGCCCGTCAACCGGGCCGGCGGTGGCGTCCTGGAACCCATGCTGGAAAGGCCGGTGGCGCCCCACCGGTTGCACTGCCTGCGGCTCGCCGCGCAACAGGCCGCGCGGGGCCGGTCCTGCCAGCGTCCACGACGCGCTGGCCGGGCCCGCCCCGTGGGCCCCAGAATGAGACGGACGCGAAGGACACCATGCCTGAAGTCATGTTCGCCGGGCCGGATGGCCGCCTCGAAGGCCGCTATCACCACGCCAAGCGCCCCAATGCCCCCGTGGCGCTGGTGCTGCACCCGCACCCGCTGCATGGCGGCACCATGAACAACCGCGTGGTGCACAGCCTGTATGGCCGGTTCGAGGCGATGGGCTTCTCCGTCCTGCGCTTCAACTTCCGCGGCGTCGGCAAGTCCCAGGGGCGCTACGATGGCGGCATCGGCGAGATCGGCGACGCCGCGGCGGCGCTGGACTTCCTGCAGATGGTGAACCCCAACGCCGCCATGCTCTGGGTCGCCGGCTATTCCTTCGGCGCCTATGTCGGCATGCAGCTGCTGATGCGCCGGCCGGAGATGGGGGGCTTCGTCTCCATCGCCGCCCCGGCCAGCCACTACGATTTCGGCTTCCTGGCGCCCTGCCCGTGCTCCGGCATGATCGTGCATGGCGAGGCGGACGAGCTGGTGCCCGTCTCCTCCGTCGGCAAGCTGGTGGACAAGCTGAACACCCAGAAGGGCGTGACGATTGACTACCGCACCATCCCCGAGGCCGGCCACGTCTTCAACGCCGAGCAGGCGGCGACGCTGGCCGACATGACGGAGGACCACGTGCATTCGGTGCTGAACCGCAGCCGGATGGCGCTGGCGGCGGATTGACGGCGCCAGCTGCCCGATGAGGGGCCGGCCTCCGGGAGGGGGCCGGCCCTTTCCGCTTTCAGATGCCGAGGAAGAGCAGGTCCAGCCCGCGCACGATCTCGTCGCGCAGCGCTTCAGCGGTGCCCACCTCCTCCGCCAGGGCGCGCATCGGCATGTGCGTGAGCTGGCGCAGCAGGACCACGTGCGGCAGCCCAGCCACCACCAGGCGCGGCGCCGTCGGTCCGCGCCCGGCTTCCGGCGGGCCGAGCGGCGCGATGATGCGGATGTCGCCATCCACCAGCGGCGATTGCAGCACGCAGACCAGCGGGTAGCCGCGCATGGCCGCCACGCGGTGGCGATGCAGCGCGAAATGCGCCGGCCGCCGGATCACGCCTCCGGATTCTCGTCCAGCCAGGCCGCCAGGCCCTCGGCGAAGGTGCCGTGCCGCGCCACGTGGGCATCGTGCAGCCGCGCATCCTCCGCCAGCTCCGCCAGCAGCGCCGCGCGCATCTTCTCCCGCAGCGCCGCCGCCAGCGCCGCCTCGCTCACCGCCGAGACGTTCAGCCCCGCCGCCTTGGCCTTCGCCATCAGGTCCGAATTGATGGTGAGGCTTACCGTGCGCCGCGGCGCCGTGGCATCATGGGTAACGAGGTCCATGCCACCATCCTACCCGTGCGGAACCACCCGCTTCAACACATGCGCGCCGCACGGGTCGCGCCCGAGGAACCGCCCCATGCAGCGCCGCGCCCTGCTCGCCCTCCCCCTCGCCGCGCCCGCGCTGGCCCAGGGCGAATGGCGCCCGGACCGCCCGCTGACCATGGTGGTCGCCTTCGCCGCCGGCGGCGGCACCGACCTCGCCGCCCGCACCATCGCCCGCTTCATGGAGAAGGACCTGGGGCAGTCGGTCGTCGTGCTCAACCGCCCCGGCGCGGGGGGCGAGATCGGCTTCGCGGAGCTCGCGCGCGCCCGGCCGGACGGGCACACCATCGGCTTCATCAACACGCCGCACATCGTCACCCTGCCGATCGAGCGCCGCACCCGCTTCCGGCTGGAGGATTTCCAGCTGCTTGGCAACATCGTGGACGACCCGGGCGGGCTGTGGGTGCGCGCCGATTCCGACATCCGCGACTTCGCCGCCCTGCTGGCCGCCGCCCGCGCGCGCCCGAACACCATCGGCTACGGCACCACGGGCGTCGGCTCGGACGACCACCTGGCGATGCTGGCGCTGGAGCGCAAATCGGGTGCCTCCTTCCTGCACGTGCCCTTCGGCGGCTCGGCGCAGGTGAAGCAGAACCTCCTGTCCCGCGCGATTCCCGTGGCGGTGATGAACGTGGCCGAGGGCGTGTTCGAGATGCGCCAGGGCGTGCTGCGGCCGCTGGCGCAGATGGGCGCCACCCGCTGGCCCGTCCTGGCCGAGGTGCCGACCCTGCGCGAGCTGGGCTTCGACGTGGTCGAGGGCTCGATGCGCGGCATGGCCGCCCCCGCCGGCATCCCGCCCGAGGCGCTGGCCCGGCTGGCGCTGTCCGTCCGCCGGGTGGTGGAGGACCCCGAGTTCCAGGCCGCCAGCGTGCAGCAGAACCTGCCGCTGCGCTTCCTGGCGCCCGATGCCTACCTGGCGGAGCTGGTGGCCCTGCGCGCCAACTACCAGGCGCTGTGGAATGAGCACCCCTGGCGCGAATGAAACCGCTGCGATTGTTCATGCATTGTTCGCGCATGAGCCAGGACAACCCCAAGACCCACCCCGAAGGCAATGCCGAGAAGGACCCAAAGGACTGGACCACCGGCGACGAGCCGATGACCGGCGCCCAGGCCTCCTATCTCAAGACGCTGAGCGAGGAATCGGGCGAGGCCTTCGACCATGGGCTGACCAAGGCCGAGGCCAGCATGCGCATTGACGAGCTGCGCAAGGCCACCGGCAAGGGGGGCTGACGGCGTTCCCCGCAGGCGCAACCGGTGTAGCGTGGCGCCGACGATGCGCCGCGCCCTCCTCCTCCTGCCCGTCCTGCTGCTGCCAGGCCCGGCCCTGGCGCAGGGGCGGCGCGGCGCCTCCGCGGCGGCGCTGGCCGAGGCGCGGCGCTTCCTCTGCCCCAATGGCGGCGTGCCGCAAGGGCGGCGGCAAGGACTGCAAATCGCTGAGCTGGTTTTCGGACAGCTGCATG
>JBEQBS010000307.1:0-4102 GCA_041639675.1 Rubritepida sp.
GGCGAGCGGCTGAAGGGGCGCGACGTGGTGGGCGCGCTGCTGGTGGCCGGCGGCGTGGTGCTGGTGCTGCTGGGCGCGGGCTGAACGGCCGGCCCGCGCCGCCGGGCCGCGCCCGGGCGGGGCAGCGCTACCGGAACAGCGCCCGCACCGCGTCGGGGTCCACCTCCTCCAGCGTCGCGGGCGTCCAGTTCGGCGCGCCGTCCTTGTCCACCAGCACGCTGCGCACGCCCTCGCGGAAATCCGGGTGATCGTGCACCACGCCTTCGGTCAGGTGCAGCTCCTCCGCCAGGGCGCCGGGCAGGTTCAGCGTGGCGGCGCGGCGCAGCAGCTCCAGCGAGACGCAGAGCGAGGTGGGCGACATGCGGCGCAGGATCGCCAGCTGCGCCAGCGCCCATTCGCTGCCATCGGCTTCCAGCGCATGCACGATGCCCAGCACCGTGGGCTGGCCGAAGCAGCGGTCAATGGCGCCGCGATGCGGGGCGAAGGACGCCTCGGGCGGCGCCTCGGCGAAGCGCTCCACCACGGCGGCGTCGCCCGTCTCCACCAGGGCGGCGCGCAGCGCGGGCAGGCGCTCGCGCGGCACGTAATGCGTGGCGAAGCCGCAATGCACGTTGTCCGCCCCGCGCATCCGCGCGCCGGTCAGCGCCAGCCAGGTGCCGATGGCGCCCGGCAGCCGCGGCAGGACATGGGAGGTGCCGACATCGGGGAAGAGCGCGATGGCGGTCTCGGGCATCGCCAGCAGCGCGTGCTCGCTCACCACGCGGGGGCCGTTGTGGATGGCCAGGCCGATGCCGCCGCCCATGCACACGCCGTCAATGAGGGACACCCAGGGCTTGGGGAAGTCGGCGATGCCCTGGTTGACCGCGTATTCCTCCGAGAAGAAGGCGCGCACCGGCGCGCGGTCCCCGGCGATGGCGGCCTCGCGCACCGCGCGCACGTCGCCGCCGGCGCAGAAGGCCTTGCCGCCGGCGCCTTCGAGGATGGCGAGCTTCACCGAGTCATCGCCGGCCCACGCATCCAGCGCCGCCTGGAAGCCGCGGATCATCGCCAGGTCCAGCGCGTTCAGCGCCTTGGGGCGGTTCATCAGCAGGGTGCCGGCATGCCCCTCGCGGGCCACGACCAGGGATTCTTCCGACATGGGCAACGCTTCCTCGGTTGTGGGCTTTGTTTAGCGGGCTTGCACAGGGCGGCAAGCATCGCACCTGATACGCAGCTTCCAAGGAGGAACCGCCATGTCGTTCGTCTCGCGCCGCATCGCCCTGCTGGCCGCGCCGGCCCTGCTGCTGTCGGCCCGCGCCATGGCGCAGGGCTCGCCCGGCCTGCCCGCCCCCACGGCGCCCGCCGCCGCCCCAGCGCCGGCCGCGCCGCCGACCGGCCCGCATTCCGTGCCCGCGCTGACCTACGCGCTGGATGCCAACGAGGCGGCGATTGACGCCCGCACGATGGAGCTGCACCACCGCTTCCACCACACCGCGCTGGTCAACACGCTCAACACCGCCCTGCGCGACCAGGCCGAGCTGTCCCGCCTGCCGCTGGATGAGCTGCTGATGAACCTGTCCCGCGTGCCGGAGAACATCCGCACCCCCATCCGCAACGGCGGCGGCGGCCATGCCAACCACGCCATGTTCTGGGAAATCCTGGGCGGGCGCGGGGGCGAGCCCGCGGGTCCGCTGATGGCGGCGATCAACCGCGACCTGGGCGGCAATTTCGGCGAGTTCCGCAACCGCTTCAACGCCGCCAGCATGGGCATCTTCGGCTCGGGCTGGGCCTTCGTGACCGTCGCGCCCTCCGGCCAGCTGGCCATCACCACCCGCCCCAACCAGGACAACCCGCTGATGCAGGGCGAGCGCGTGCTGTTCGGCAACGACCTGTGGGAGCACGCCTACTACCTGCGCTACCAGAACCGCCGCGCCGAATATGTGAACAACATCTGGAACGTGCTGAACTGGGAGAAGATCGGCGAGCGCTACACCATGGCTACCGAGGGCCGGCTGCGGGTCTGACCATTGCGCCTGCGCCCCCCTGGGGCGCAGGCTGCCCGCCGGTGACGGAGGGCGGCCCGGATGATGCGCGGCATGGTGTGGTTCCTGGCGGGCGCGTGCTGCGCCGGGGGCGTGGCGCTGGTGCAGGGCGGGCTTGTGGCGCTGAACCGCGGCACAGCCTATTCCGCCGCGCTGGGGGAGCCGGTGACGGTGGTCTGCACCGACGCCCAGGGCCGGCCCATCGCCAGCCGCCCGCCGCCGGATACCCGCATCGGCATCAGCTATGCCGGGGGCGTGGCGGGCGTGGCCGTCACCCTCACCTGCCGGTGAACGGCCGGCGCGGGCCGGACCTCAGCAGCTCACGCGCAGGACGCGGAAGCTCCGCTCGTCCATGAAGGGCCGGGTGACTTGCTGCCCGGTGACCTGGCGATTGTTCGTCACCATGAAGTGCGGCCCGGCGGAGGCGCAGAAGAGTTCCGTGGTCGTGCCCTCCATCACCCCGGCCAGGCCGCCATTCAACCGCGTGCCACCCATCGGGAAGCCGCCGGACTGCGCCACGGCGATGCCGGCGGCGGCACCCAGCCCGGCGACGAAGCCGGCGGCGATGAGGGTGAGGGAGCGGGAGATCGGGGGAAACATCGCAACGGGCTCCTTCGACACGGCATGGCGCGCCGCAGCAGGCTAGCGGATGCCGCGCGCCGTTCCAGGCCGTTCCGCCGATGAAGGGCATCGTCCGCGCCGATGCGGCCCCGCGCCGTTGTTTTCCGGTTCTGTTCTTGTCGTTCCGGCGCTGATGCCCCACATTGGACGCATGCCCGCCGATGCCGACGCCCTGCTCCGCAAGCTGGAGATCCTGGCCGATGCGGCGAAATACGACGCCTCCTGCGCGTCGAGTTCCGCGCCGAAGCGCGACAGCCGCAAGGGCGGGCTGGGCAGCACGGAGGGCATGGGCATCTGCCATGCCTATACGCCCGATGGCCGCTGCGTCTCCCTGCTGAAGATCCTGCTGACCAACGCCTGCATCTTCGACTGCGCCTACTGCATCAACCGCGCCTCCTCCAATGTCGCCCGCGCGCGCTTCACGGTGGAGGAGGTGGTCAACCTCACGCTCGACTTCTACCGCCGCAACTGCATCGAGGGGCTGTTCCTGTCCTCGGGCATCATCCGCTCGCCCGACTACACGATGGAGCAGCTGGTGCGGGTGGCGAAGTCCCTGCGCCTCGACCACGGCTTCAAGGGCTACATCCACCTCAAGACCATCCCCGACGCCGCGCCGGAGCTGCTGGCCGAGGCCGGGCGCCATGCCGACCGCCTGTCCATCAACATCGAGCTGCCGCAGGAGGCCAGCCTGAAGGCCCTGGCGCCCGAGAAGGACTTCGCCGACATCCGCAAGGCGATGGCCGGGCTGCGCGTGCGGATCGAGGAAGCCAAGGCCGAGCGCCGCGCCCCGCGCTTCTCGCCCGCCGGGCAGAGCACGCAGATGATGGTGGGCGCCGATGGCGCGGATGACCGCACCATCCTGGGCACCGCCACCAACCTGTATGGCAACTACGGGCTGCGGCGCGTCTACTACAGCGCCTATTCGCCCATCCCCGATGCCTCCAAGGCGCTGCCCCCCGCCGCGCCGCCGCTGATCCGCGAGCACCGGCTGTACCAGTCCGACTGGCTGCTGCGCTTCTACGGCTTCTCCCTGGATGAGATCGTGCCCGCCGGCCCCGACGCCATGCTGGACCTGGAGGCCGACCCCAAGCTGGCCTGGGCGCTGCGCCACCGCGGCTTCTTCCCGGTGGACGTGAACCGCGCCGCGCGCGAGGCGCTGCTGCGCGTGCCCGGCCTGGGCGTGAAGGCGGTGGAGCGCATCCTGTCCTCCCGCCGCCACGCCTCCCTGCGCTGGGACGACCTGGCCCGGCTGCGCCTGCCCCTGAAGAAGCTGCGCCCCTTCCTCGCCACCGCCGACGCCACGCCCGGTTCCCTGCTGGACCGCGCCGACCTGCGCCGCCTGGTGCTGCCTGCCGGCACCCAGGGCCTGCCGCCCTTGCTCACGCTGGGGTACGACACGCAAGCGGCGTTGGCCGACGACCCCGACCAGTCCGCCATCCGCGACATCACGCTGAGCCTGG
>JBEQBS010000308.1:0-4041 GCA_041639675.1 Rubritepida sp.
GGCGGCGGCGAAGGCGGCGTCGTCCACCGCCCCGGCCCTGACCATGCGCGCAGCGATGGCGGCGGCGGCGGCGGTGGCGCGTGCGATCTCGGCGGCGATGGCGTCCGGGTCCTGGCCGGCCTGCGCGGCATCGCGCGCCCAGCGGCGGATGCGGTTGCCCAGCACGCGGCGCAGCCCGGCCTCGGTGGCGGAGAAGCGGGCGAGGTGGGCCAGGGCGGCCTCGTGCAGGGCGGCGTCGTCTATGCGGGGCATGGGCCGTTGGCGTGGGGCAGGGCACCGGGGCGGAACGCGGAGGATGCCGGCATGGCGGACGTCAGGCGGCCGGCGGAACCGCACGGGTGGGCACCCTTCCCGGCGGAGGCGAGCGCACGGAGGATCCGGCCGCGAAGATCGGCCGGCGCCGCCCATGGGCGTGCGCGGTTGGCGCGACCGCCGCACGGCGCAGCCAAGCGGCCGGATGGCCGCGCCCGGCGCCTCAGGGCACGGAAAATCCTGCTTGCGCAGCAAGCGCGGCGCCCGGCGCCTGGGACCATCATATCACGAAGTGCAGCGGCTCGGTCACCGGGCGGCGCAGGCCGGCGGCGGCGGCGCGCTTCAGCAGGTCCTCCACCGACAGCGCGGCCAGGCGGTCGGTCAGCGCGGCGTCCAGCTCGCGCCACAGCGGCGCCGTGACGGCGGCGGCCAGCTTGCCGGCGGGCACGGGGGGCTCGTCGTCGGTCACGGCGTCCATCACCTCGGCCAGCGTCACCTCGCGCGGGGCGCGGGCCATGCGGTAGCCGCCCTTGGGGCCGCGCAGGCTGTCCAGGATGCCGGTGCGCACCAGCCCCTGCAGCAGCGGCTCGATGCCGCGCCGGGCCGCATCCAGCCGCTCGGCGATGTCGGCCGCGCCCGTCACCTCGCCGCCGCGCCCGGCGTGGAAGGCGATGTCCAGCACGATGTCGAGCGCGAGAAGCGCGCGGTCCTGACGCAGCAGCATGGGCGGGTTCCGAGGTTGACGACGCATGGGGAAGATGGGTTCGGCGCTGGACATTTCCCACCGCCGCGCGCCAAAATTACGGCCATGATTCGTGATATGGCAACTAACATTCCAGGGGGGATGCGCGCCTCGGTGCTCGACACCATCGGCCATACCCCCACCGTGCTGCTGCCGCGCCTGATGGCGCGCGAGGGGGTGGGCGCGCGGCTGGCGATGAAGCTGGAGTTCATGAACCCCGGCGGCTCGGTGAAGGACCGCATCGGCCTGGCGATGATCCGCGCCGCCGAGGAAGCGGGCGAGATCAGCCCGGAACGCTCGGTGCTGGTGGAGCCGACCTCGGGCAACACCGGCATCGCGCTGGCGGTGGTGGCGGCGGCGCGCGGCTACCGCCTCATCGTCGTCATGCCCGACGGCGCCAGCATCGAGCGGCGCAAGATGCTGAAGCTGCTGGGCGCGGAGCTGGAGCTGACGCCGGCCAAGAAGGGCATGGGCGGCGCCATCGCCCGCGCGGGCGAGATCCTGGCGAAGACGCCGGGCGCCTGGATGCCCCGGCAATTCGACAACGGCGCCAACCCCGCCATGCACGCCGCCACCACGGCGGAGGAGATCTGGGCCGACAGCGCGGGCGAGGTGGATGCGGTGATCGGCGGCATCGGCACCGGCGGCACGCTGACGGGCATCGCCCGCGCGCTGAAGCCGCGCCGGCCGGGCCTGCGCGTCATCGGCGTGGAACCGGCGGAATCGGCGGTGCTGAACGGCGACGACCCGGGGCCGCACCGCATCCAGGGCATCGGCGCCGGCTTCCGCCCCGGCGTGCTGGAGCTGGAGAAGCTCGACGGCGTGCGCCGCGTGGCCGAGCGCGAGGCCTTCGCCGCCGCCCGCCTGGCGGCGCGGGCGGAAGGGCTGGCGCTGGGCATCTCCTCCGGTGCGGTGCTGCACGCCATGCTGGCCCTGGCGCGCGAGCCCGACATGGCAGGCCGCCTCATCATCGGCATCGCCGCCAGCTATGCCGAGCGCTACCTTTCCACCGAGCTGTTCGAGGGCATCTGAATGCGCATCCCCCGCCGCCTCGCCCTGGCCCTGCCCTTCCTCGCCACCGCCGCCGCGGCGCAGGAGCGCTTCGCGGCCACCCGCCCGGTGCGGCTGCTGGTGGCCTTCGGCGCCGGCACCGGGGCCGATGTGCTGGCGCGCGACCTCGGCGCGCAGCTGGGGGCGGAGATGGGCCAGCCGGTGGTGGTGGAGAACGTGACCGGCGGCACCGGCATCGTGGCGCTGCGCACCCTGGGCCGCGCGGCGCCGGATGGGCACACCCTGTTCCTCGGCGCGCTGGGCAACGTGGTCATCAACCCCATGGTCAGCGCCGCGGCGCGCGGCACCGACGCGCTGGCGGTGCCGGTGGGCCAGGTGAGCGACAACCCGCATGTCATGCTCATCCATGGCCGGCTGCCGGTGGCGGACGTGGCCGGCTTCATCGCCTGGGCCAAGGCGCGGCCGGGCGAGGCCAACTTCGCCTCCCCGGGCGTCGGCGGCCTGTCGCACCTGGGGGTGGAGCTGTTCCAGTCGCTGGCCGGCGTGGAGGGCGTGCACGTCCCCTACCGCGAGAGCGCGCGCATGTATTCGGACATGATCGCCGGGCGGGTGCATTGCGCCTTCACCAGCGCCGGCGGGCTGATGCCGCTGATCGCCGAGGGCGGCATCCGCGCGCTCGGCGTCTCGGCCCCCACGCGCGTGCCGGAGCTGGCGGCGCTGCCGGCGGTGGAGGCGACGGTGCCGGGCTTCCGCTATTCCACCTGGTATGGCCTCTTCGCGCCGGCCGGCACGCCGGCGCCGCTGGTGGCGCGGCTGAACGCCACGCTGAACGCGGCCCTGGCGCATGAGGGGCTGCGGGCGCGCATGGAATCCCAGGGCGCCGACGTGGTCGTCGGCACGCCCGAGGCGCTGGCGGCGCTGATGATGCGCGAGCGCGCCAGCTGGGGCGGCATCATCGCCGCGCGCGGCATCACGCTGGAATAGGCCGGGGCGCGCTACCCGCCCGCGCGGGGGTGGTTCAGCCGCCAGGTCGCCAGCAGGCGCTCGGCATCCACCGCGGTGTAGCGCTGGGTGGTGGAGAGGCTGGCATGGCCCAGCAGCTCCTGGATGGCGCGCAGGTCGGCGCCGCCGGCCAGCAGGTGGGTGGCGAAGGAATGGCGCAGGGCATGCGGCGTGGCGTGTTCGGGCAGGCCCAGCAGGCGGCGGGCGTCGCGCATCGCCTTGGTGGCCACCGCGCGGTCCAGCCGCTCGCCCCGCACGCCGAGGAACAGCGGATCATCGGGTTCGCCGGGGCCGCGCAGGGCCAGGAAGGCGGCGATGGCCTCCCGCACCGCCGGCAGCACCGGCACCAGGCGCTGCCGGCCGCCCTTGCCGGTGATGCGCAGGCCGGATTCGCCGCCGGGCTTGGGCGCATCGCCGAGGTTCAGCCCCAGCGCCTCCGAGATGCGCAGGCCGCAGCCGTAGAGCAGCGTCAGCAGCGCCACGTCGCGCGCCGACTGCAGGGCGGGGCGCACCGCGCGCTCCCCCTGGTGCGCCACGCCGACGTCGCGCGCGATCTCCCGCGCATCGGCCGGGGTCAGGGCGCGCGGGATGGGCGGCACGCGCTTCGGCCCGCGCATGCCGGCGAGCGGCAGCGCCGCCCGGCCGTGGCGGCGGGCCAGGAAGCGCAGGAAGGAACGGATGGCGGCGAGCTGCCGGGCGCGGGTGGCGTTGCCGGCGCCCTCGGCCGCGCGATGCGCCAGGAAGGCACGCAGGTCGCCCTGGGAGAGGTCGGCCAGGGCGGCCAGGTCGGGCTCGCCGCCGAAATGCGCGGACAGGAAGCCCAGGAAGGCCTCCACGTCGCGGCCATAGGCGGCCAGGGTGTTGGGGGAGGCGCGGCGTTCGGCCTCCAGCCAGCGCAGGAAGGCGTCGCGGGCCTCCGCGCCGGTCATGGGGCGGGCCTCCGCGCCGGTCACGCGGCGACGCGGATGGCCAGGGCGCGGCCGAGGAAGGCGAGCGGCTGCGGCTGGGCCGGCAGCAGCCGGGCCTCGCGCGCG
>JBEQBS010000309.1:0-4055 GCA_041639675.1 Rubritepida sp.
CCTTCCTAAGCGGGTGGATTGGGATCAGGCGCGGCTCGCCGCGCTGTCGGAGCAGATCCGTGCCGGTGGCGAGGATCCCAGCCAGTACGTCGAGATCAGCTTCAAGGTTTCGGAGCGCGCCTATACCGCCTGGCCGGAGCGCATTCGTGCCGCCTTCGAGCCGGCCCGCACCGTGCGCACCGGCCGCGCCACCTATCGGCTCGCCATCATGTCCGAGACCGCGCTGCGCGACAGCCCGCATGGTCCCGGCATCCGCACGACGCAGGGATGCCGCTGATGGCACTCCGCATCGTCACGGCCGATGAGCGCCTGTCGCGCGCGGCCAACAAGACCACCATGGCGCTGTTCGGTCCCAGCGGCGTCGGCAAGACCACGCAGCTGAAAACCCTGCCCGCGGCGGAGACCATCTGCATCGACCTCGAGGCCGGCCTCAAGTCGGTGCAAGACTGGCGCGGCGACAGCATCCCGGTGCGCTGCTTCGAAGACGCCATCGACATCGCCTGCCTGATCGGGGGCGTGAACCCCGCTGCCGGCGAGCACGGCGTCTTCTCCGTCGCGCACTATCAGCACCTGGCGACCGCGCATCCCGATCTGGTGCAGCTGATCGCCAGCAAATCGATCGTGTTCCTGGACAGCATCACCGACCTCACGCGCCAGGCGATGGCCTGGGCCAAGACCCAGCCGGACGCCTTCTCCGACAAGACCGGCAAGCCCGACACCCGCGGCGCCTATGGCCTACTGGCCCGCGAGGTCATTGGCTTGCTGAAGCACCTGCAGCACGCGCCAGGCAAGACCACGATCATGGTCGGCATCCTGGAGAAGGTGACCGACGAGTTCGGCAAGGTCACCTGGCAGCCGCAGATGGAAGGCAGCAAGGCCGCGCGCGAGCTGCCCGGCATCGTCGATCAGGTCGTGACCATGGGGCTGTTCAGCCGCGAGGGCGAGACCTGGCGCCACGACCCTGAGCGCGGGACCGAGCGCCGCCTCGTCTGCCGTGCCGGCAACAGCTTCGCCCTGCCCGCGAAGGATCGCTCCGGCCGTCTCGACGAGACTGAGCCTGCGGACCTCGCCGCCCTGCTCCGCAAGATCAACGCAACCAGCGCTGAACCGCGACACGCTGGCGCTGCACCACGAGGCGGTGCCGTTCGATGCCGCAGAAGCGCAGCGCCTGGTCTCGGCCGCACGGAGCAGGATCGGCGCCGCTGGCTCTACACCACCATCACCCGCGCCGAGCAGGGCCTGGTGATCCTGGCATGAACGCTGAACCGCATCCGCCCGCCACCACCATGTCGGCGGCGGCCAGCGCGCTACCAGCGCTGATCGACCTGAATGACGTCTGGCCCCTGCTGCCCGCTCGGCACGACCTGGCGGAAGTACGTCGCAGGCTGGCGGACACGGCGCGCGACTGGCTGCCGGCGCTCTTCCCGCAGGCGGTCCGCGCGCCCGACCGCAAGACGCTGCGCTGTGCCGATCTGTCGGGTCGCCGCCCCCGTGGCGAGGGATCCTGCGTCCTGCACCTCGAGGGTCGCTTCGCCGGATGGGGGTTCGACCATGCCACCGGCGAAAGCGCCGGGCCGATCGACATGGTCTATCACGCGACGGGGCTGACGGAGGCGCGCCTTTTCGCTGAGGCCGCGCGGCTCGCCCATATTGAGCAGCCGGCGCCCAGCCCGCGGCCGCAGGAGCCGAGGCCGGACCATAGCCGCGAGGTGGCGCGACTGCTGGAAGGCTGCCAGCCGCTCGCGGGCACGGTGGCAGAGGCCTATTTGCGCAGCCGCGGGTTGGAGGTGCCGGACAGCCCCGACCTGCTGTTTCACCCGGACTTGCCCGACTTCGAGACGAAGCGTGGCTGGGCTGGGATGGTGGCGCTCGTCCGCGACGGCACTGGCGAGCCCACCGGCGGCATCCACCGCACCTACCTGCTGGACGATGGCTCGGCGAAGGCGCCCCCCGGCAAAAAGATGCTGGGGCCCGTGGCCGGCGGCGCGGTGGCTCTCGCCCCGCTCCCCGATGACGGCCGGATCGGCGTCGCCGAGGGCATCGAGACCGCGCTCTCCGCGCAGGCGATCTTCAGCGTGCCCACCATGGCGGCGCTCTCCGCGGACGGGCTGCGGCGGTGGCGGTGGCCGGACGGCACCACCCACGTCAGCATCTTCGCCGATGCCGGCCTGCCCGGCATGCAGGCCGCGGCCACGCTGGCGGACCAGTTGAACCTCGCCGACATACCCTCTCGCATCATCGCGCCGCTGCACGGCGACGACTTCAACGATGACCTGCGGCATGGCGTGACGGCCGAGGATTATGCCGCGCCGCCGGCGCCAGCCGAGCAGATCCCGTCACCCACCACCGCGGAGGAGTTGCTGGCGGTCGCAGCCACGCTCACCAACCCACCCGACATGGTACCGCTGTCGCAGCTGATGGGGCGCCTCGTCACCCTTCGCCTCGACCCGCTGCCGGAACGCCAGGTTCTCGGCGCCATCAAATCCGCGACCGGCATCGCCGTCTCCATCCTGGAGAAGCAACTCGGGGAACTACGGCGCCGCCTCAACACCACAGGCGATGTGAACCAGGCGCCGATCCGGCCGCGCTGGGCTGCTCTGCTCCGCCTCGAGCAGAGCGGCACGCCGGAACGAAACGAGGCGAATGTGATCACCGCGCTGTCGCTCGATGCGGCGTTCGCCGGCGCGCTGGTGTTCGACGAATTCGCGCAGGAGATCCTGGTCACCCGCGCCCTGCCCTGGGAGCCCACCACCAGCACGTTGCCGCGGGCATGGGGCGATGCGGATGATGTGCGTTGTGCCGAATGGCTTCAGCGGCACGAGATCAACGTCCCACCCGTCGTGGTCGGCCGCAGCGTCGTGGCCGTCGCGCGCAACATCCGCATCCACCCGGTGCGGGATTACCTCACGGCGCTCGCCTGGGATGGCACCCTGCGGCTCGACGCGTGGGCTGTGACCTATCTCGGCGCGGCCGACACGGCGCTGAATCGGGCAATGGCATCGCTGTGGATGATCTCAGCGGTCGCGCGGATCATGCGCCCCGGCTGCAAGGCCGACCACATGCTCATCCTGGAAGGGCCGCAGGGCATCCGGAAATCGACGGCGCTGAAGGTGCTCGCCTCCGATGCCTGGTTCACCGACGAGCTGGCCGAGATCGGCTCGAAGGATGCCGCGCAGCAGATGCGTGGCGTGTGGATCATCGAAATGGCCGAGCTAGACGCGATCGGCAGAGCCGAAGTGTCGCGCATCAAGGCCTTCCTCACCCGCACCTCCGACCGCTACCGCCCCCCCTATGAGCGCTACGTGGTCACCGTGCCCCGGCAGTGCGTCTTCGCCGGCAGCGTGAATCCCGACACCTACCTGCGCGATGAGACCGGCAACCGCCGCTTCTGGCCGCTGCGTTGCGGGGAGATCAACCTGGACGGGCTGCGCCGCGACCGCGACCAGCTGTGGGCAGAGGCCGTCGTGCGGTTCAACGCGGGTGCGCCGTGGTGGCTGGAGGACCGCGACCTCATCGCCTCCGCCAGCGCAGAGCAGGAGGCCCGCTACGAGCCGGATGCCTGGGATGCGCTGATCGAGCGCTGGCTGGTCTCCGAGCGGCGCAGTGTGAATGTCGGCTTCGGCAACTATGACGACTGGCAGGACCGCCACGTCCCCCGCCCCACGCCATTGACCGACGTCTCCGTCGGCGAGGTGCTGGAGCAGGCGCTCAGCATCGAACCGGCGAAATGGACCCGGGCAGATCAGATGCGTGTCTCCAGCTACCTGAAGGCCAGGAAGTGGGAGCGGTACAAATCGGGCGCCTCGGGCCGGGATGCGCGGGAGTGGCGCTATCGGGCACCGCGCCCGGAGGGCGGCTCGTGATGTCAGCTGCTTCGCTGCTGTCCCAACCTCGCCTCGCGGTCCCAACCCCCTCCTTGAGGTTGGGACAGCAAATCTCCACGCGAAATCAGTCAATTACAGCCGCTGGTCCCAACGTCCCAACCGTCCCAACGGGTCTGAAACCTAGATGCGGAAGGTCTGGGTCGGGCCGGACATACATTCTCCTTATAGGTT
>JBEQBS010000310.1:0-3953 GCA_041639675.1 Rubritepida sp.
CCCCCCCCCCCCCCCCCCCCCCCCCCCCCCCCCCCCCCCCCCCCCCCCCCCCCCCCCCCCCCCCCCCCCCCCCCCCCCCCCCCCCCCCCCCCCCCCCCCCCCCCCCCCCCCCCGCCGCGCCAGGGCATCACGCCGCGGCTCCGTCGAGCAGCGCCTCGGCCGCCGCGCGGGCCGCTGGCGTCACCGTTTCGCCGGCCAGCATGCGGGCGATTTCCTCCGTGCGTTCGGTGGCGGCGAGCGGCGTGACGCGGGTTTCGGCGGCGTTGCCGCGCACGGCCTTGGCCACGCGCAGGTGCTGCGCCCCGCGGGCGGCGACCTGCGGCGAGTGGGTGACGACCAGCACCTGGAGCCGCTCGGCCACGCGCTGGAGGCGTTCACCCACGGCCGCCGCGGTGGCGCCGCCGATGCCGGCATCCACTTCGTCGAACACCAGCGTGGGCACCGGCGAGCCGCGGGCGAGGACGACCTTGAGCGCGAGCATGAGGCGGGAGAGCTCGCCGCCCGAGGCGATCTTCATCAGCTGGCCCGGCGCCTGGCCGGGATTGGTGGAGACGAGCATGGTCACGCGGTCCTGCCCGTCCGGCCCCCAGGCGGCTTCCTCGCGCGCGGCGATGTCGAGCACGACGCGCGCGCGGTCGAGCTTGAGCGGCGGGAGTTCCCGGGCCAGGGCCTTCTCCAGCTTGGCGGCGGCGGCGCGGCGGGCCTCGGTCAATGCGCCGGCCTTGGCGGCATAGGCGGCGCGGGCCTCGCGCCGGGCGGCTTCCAGGGCGGCGACGCGCCGGGTGCCGGCATCCAGCGCGGCGAGACGGGATTTCAGCGACTCCAGCAGCGCCGGCAGCTCCACCACCGGCACGCCGTGCTTGCGCGCGGCGGCGCGCAGCGCGAAGAGCCGCTCCTCCAGCGCTTCCAGCCGGCGCGGGTCGGGCAGGGCGTCATTGGCCAGGCGCTCGATGTGCTGCTCGGCCTCGGCCAGCGCATCCATCGCCGCGGCCAGGGCCAGCAGCGCCGGCTGGGCGGAATCGCCGCCGCCCGGCAGGCGCTCCAGCGCGCGGGAGGCGTTGCGCAAGGCCGCGGCGGGGTTGGCGGAGCGCCGGTCGCGCGGTTGCAGCTCTGACAGGGCGGAGGCGATGGCCTCCGTGCGCCGCTCGCCCTGCTGGAGGACCGTGCGCTCCTGCGAGAGCTGGTCCTCCTCGCCCTCCTCGGGCGCAAGGTCGGTGAGTTCGCCCACCGCGTGGCGGAGCCATTCCTCGTCGCGCAGGGCGGCGGCGACGGCCTCCTCGGCGGCGCGCAGGGCGGCCTCGGCCTGCTTCCAGCCGCGATGCGCGGTGGTCACGGCGGCGCGCTGCGCCTCCAGCCCGCCGAAGGCGTCCAGCAGGGCGGCATGGGTGGCGGGGTCGGCCAGGCCGACCTGGTCATGCTGGCCCTGCACCTCCACCAGCGTGGCGGCGAGGCGGCGCAGCAGCGCCAGGCCCACCGGCTGGTCGTTGACGAAGGCGCGGGAGCGGCCATCGGCCTGCACCACGCGGCGCAGCACCAGCACCTCCTCCGCCTCCATCCCCTGCTCGGCCAGGATGGCATGGGCGGGGTGGCCGGCGGGCGGGGCGAAGACGGCGGCGACGCTGGCCTGGGACTGCCCGGCGCGCACCAGCCCGGATTCCGCGCGCATGCCGAGCGCGAGGCCCAGGCTGTCGAGCAGGATGGACTTGCCGGCGCCGGTCTCGCCGGTCAGCACGGAGAGGCCGGGACCGAATTGCAGGTCCAGCCGCTCGATCAGCACCACGTCGCGGATGGCGAGCGAGGCGAGCATGTCAGGCGGGGGTTCCGGGCATCCTCAGAAGATGGTGCGCCAGGCGCGGCGCAACATCCCCGGCCGGTCCACCTCGGCGCCGCGTTCGCCGGGCGTCAACAGGGCGAAGCTGTCCTGGTACCAGGGCGAGCCGGGGAAGTTGTGGCCGAGCACGGAGGCGCTGCGGCGCGCCTCGTCCGGCAGGCCCAGCGCGGTGTAGATCTCGGTGAGGCGGTGCAGCGCCTCGGGCACGTGGTTGGTGGTCTGGTAATCCTCCACCACGCGGCGGAAGCGGCCGATGGCGGCGTTGAGGATGCCCTGGCGCTGGTAGAAGCGGCCGATGTTCATCTCCTTGCCCGCCAGGTGGTCGCGCGCGAGGTCCATCTTGAGGCGCGCGTCGCGGGCATAGGCGGTGTCGGGGTAGCGGTTGGCCACGTCCTGCAACGCCGCCAGGGCCAGCTCGGTGCCCCGCTGGTCGCGCTGGCTGTCGGCGATCTGCTCGTAGTAGCTCAGCGCGCGCAGGTAGTAGGCATAGGCGATGTCGCGGTGGCTCGGGTGCAGCTGGATGAAGCGGTCCAGCCCGCCGATGGCCTCCGTGTAGCGGTTGCGCATGTACTCGCCATAGGCGCCCATCAGCTTGGCGTTGGTGCTCCAGGTGCTGAAGGGATGCTCGCGCTCCAGCGTGTCGAAGATCTCGACGGCCGCCGGGTAGCGGCGCTGCTGCAAAGCCTCGATGCCGGCCGCGTACATCCCTTCCGGCGAGCGGTCCTGGATGGCGGCGGAGGGGGAGGAGCCCTGGAACAGCGAGCCCATGCGCCCGTCCCACTGCGTCACCCCGCAGGCGGCGAGGGGCATGAGCAGGAGCAGCGCCAGGATCGGGCGGAAGGCAGCGGTCATGGCGCGGTGCATACCACGGAAGCGGCGCGGCGGGAGGGGGCTGCCCTCAGGCCGCGACGGCGACGCGCTCAGCCGTCATGGACTGGCCGGCGAAGGCCCAGGCGGCACGGTCGGCCAGCAGGGCGCGGATCAGCTGGTTGTTCAGCGCGTGGCCGGAGCGGTGGCCGGTGAAGCGACCATGGATCGGGTGCCCGGCCAGCGCCAGGTCCCCCACCACGTCCAGCAGCTTGTGGCGCACGAACTCGTCCGGCCGGCGCAGCCCGGTGGGGTTGAGGATCAGCGGGCCATCCACCACCACGGCATTGTGCAGCCCGCCGCCCTGGGCCAGCCCGGCGGCGCGCAGGGCCGAGACCTCCTCGGCCAGGGTGAAGGTGCGGGCATTGGCCAGCTCCTCGCGGAAGCTGTCCTCCGTCACCCGCAGGGCATGGGCCTGGCGGCCGATGGCGGTGCCGGCGAACTCGATGGACAGGGCGGCGTCGAAGAAGGGCTCGTCATTCGGCGCCAGCTCGGCCCAGCCGCCATGGACGTCCTGCACGCGCACCGTGCGCAGCACCTCGATGGCGCGGCGCGGGGCGGGGGACTCCACCGTGCCGGCGCAGGCGATCAGGAACAGGAAGGGCTCGGCGGAGCCGTCGAGGATGGGGACCTCGGCGCCGTCCAGCTCCACCACGGCGTCGTCAATGCCGGAGGCGGCCAGCGCGGCCATCACGTGCTCCACCGTGCCCACGCGGGCATCCCGCCGGCCCGGCAGGCCGAGTGCGGTGCAGAGGCGGGTATCCACCACATGGTCATGCCGGGCGGGGATGGAGACGCCGATGTCGCTGCGCAGGAAGGAGATGCCGGCGCCGGCGGCGGCTGGGCGCAGCGTCAGGGTGATGGGCGCGCCGCTGTGCAGCCCCACGCCACGGCACGCGATGCTGGCGGCAAGGCGCCGGCGTCGGCCGAGCGAAAGCTGTGCGAAACCATCCATGCGGCGATGCATCCCCTGTTCCGTGGGCGGCAGCCCCCCGCGCCTTGTCCCACGAACGCCTGTGTGACAGGCCGGCGGCCGCCATTCCAGCAACGGCTTGTTTCGGGATGTTTCGCCGTAGTGCCTTGATTTTGCTGCAATTTTTCAGGGTCCGCAACGCAGTGCGGCCGCCCTGTCGCCAGGGCGGCCGCGCGGGCGTGCTGCGCTGCGGCACGCCTCAGTTCGACTGGCGGCGCAGGAAGGTGGGGATGTCCAGCGCGGTGTCATCGGGCTGCGCAGCGGCCGGGCGGGCGGCCAAGC
>JBEQBS010000311.1:0-4033 GCA_041639675.1 Rubritepida sp.
GGGATGGTGGCGATGGGCTGCATGGGTCTGGTGTCCGTGCGTCCCAGGATGCGCGACGAAGGTGAAGGAAGGGTGAAGGGCTGGACGCGCGCATCCGTGGCGCCGAAGCTGCGCCGGACGTGACACGCCTGCTGCCCTGGATCTGCGCCATTCCCGGCGGCGCGCTCTTCGCCCTGCTCGGCGTGCCGCTGGCCTGGATGCTGGGCGCGATGGCCGCCACCGCCGCCCTGGCCTGGTTCCGCCCCGTCGAGGTGCCGGCCTAGCCGCGGCAGGCGGCGCTCATCACCCTCGGCCTGGCCTTCGGCGGCACCTTCTCCGCCCCCGTGCTGGGCGCGCTGGCCGGCGCGCTGCCGGCGATCATCGCCGCCGCCGCGCTGTCCATCGGCGCGGGGATGCTGTGCGTGCCGGCCTTCATGCGGCTGGCGCGGGTGGATGCGCGGGCGGCCTTCTTCTCCTCCGTGCCGGGCGGGGTGGTGGTGATGGCGGTGCTGGCCCAGCGCAACGGCGCGCCGGTGGCGGCGGTGACGCTGGCGCAGACCGCGCGCGTGCTGGTGGTGGTGCTGCTGATGCCCCCGCTGCTCACCTGGCTGGCCCCGCATGGGCAGGCGGGCGCATTCCTGGCGCCCCGCCTGCCGACCGACCTGTTCGGGCTGGCCGCCATGGGCCTGGCCGGCACCGCCGCGGCGCTGCTGCTGCGGCGGCTGGGCCTGGCCAATCCCTGGATGATGGGGCCCTGCGCCCTGGCCATCACGGCGGCGGCCTTCGGCAAGCTGCCCTCGGCCGTGCCGGTGGCGCTGGTGGATGCGGCGCAGGTGGCGATGGGGGTGGCGCTGGGGCAGAAGCTGTCGCGGGAGTTCCTGCTCTCCTCGCGCCGGCTGCTGCAGGCGGCGGTGGTCTCCTCCCTGCTGCTCTGCGCGCTGGGGGCCGGATTCGCGCTGCTGCTGGCCTGGGCCTCGGGCTTGCCCGTCTCGGCCACGCTGCTGGGCATGGCGCCGGGCGGCATGCCGGAGATGGGGGTGACGGCGAAGGCGCTGGGCGCCGCCGTGCCGCTGGTGATGGGATTCCACCTGTGCCGCACGCTCGCCTGCTCGCTGCTGCTGGGGCCGGTCTTCGCCCTGGCGGAACGGCTGCGGCTTTTCGCCCCGCGCCGGCGGGGCTAGACGCGGAGGGAACGCGAGGATGAGGGAACGCGCATGACCGACTACGCCGAGGGCAAGATCCTGGCCCGCTCCGAAGGGGGGGTGGGCACCATCACCTTCAACCAGCCCGAGAAGCGCAACGCCATGTCCATCGGCATGTGGGACGGCATGGCCGAGGCGTTGGACGCCTTCGCCGCCGACTCCGCGGTGCGCTGCGTCGTGCTGGAAGGCGCCGGCGGCAAGGCCTTCGTCTCGGGCGCGGACATCAGCCAGTTCGAGCAGAACCGCTCGGACGCCGAGGCGCAGCGGCACTACAACGCCAAGACCAGCCATGGCCGGGCGAAGCTGGCCGCCTTCCCCAAGCCGGTGATCGCCAAGATCCAGGGCTTCTGCATGGGCGGCGGCCTGGGCATCGCCATGTCCTGCGACATGCGCATCTGCGGCGCGGGCAGCGAGTTCGGCATCCCCGCCGCGAAGCTGGGCATCGCCTATGGCTTCGACATGGTGAGCAACCTGGTGGCCCTGGTCGGCCCGGCGCATGCCCACTTCATCCTGATGACCGGCGGGCGCATCACGGCCGCCGAGGCCGAGCGCATGGGGCTGGTGAACCGCGTGGTTGCCGCCGAGGCGCTGGAAGCCGAGGTGGCCGCCATCACCGCCACCATCGCCGGCAACGCCCCGCTGTCGCTGCTGGCCAACAAGCGCACGGTGCGCGCCGTGCTGGCGGACCCGGAGGCGCGCGACATGGCCGCCATCGCCGCCGCCCAGGATTCCTGCTTCGACAGCGCCGATTACCGCGAGGGCCGGCGCGCCTTCATGGAGAAGCGCAAGCCGTCCTTCACCGGGGCCTAGTAATTTCCCGCTGGATTAAGCGGCCGAAATGACCATCTATGCGGGCAGGGCATTCCAGCCCTGCCCCTGAGGGAAGCCAGGACACTTTGGACGGCATGCCGCACGCCTCGCACGAGGCGCCGATCTCCCGCATCGTGACCGAGGTCGCGGCCCAGTTCCCGGGGGCGCGCATCTCGCTGGGCGACATGGCGGAGGCCTTCGGGGACCGCGCCTTCGGGCTGCTGATCCTGCTGCTGTGCCTGCCCTCCCTGCTGCCGGGCATGGCCAGCGTCTTCGGCATCCCCATGCTGATCCTGGGCGCGCAGATGGGGCTGGGGCGGCGGGTGCCCAGGCTGCCCGCCTTCATCGCGCGCCAGACCATCAAGCGCGAGGACCTGCTGCGGCTGTCCGACGCCTCCTCCGGCTGGATCGGCAAGGTGGAGCGCGTGGTGCGCCCCCGCCCCGGCTTCTGGACCGGCCCCTTCGGCGACAAGGTGGTGGGCTGGCTGACCGTCTACACCGCGCTCATGCTCATCCTGCCCGGGCCGGGCACCAATGCCCCGCCGGCCTTCGGCACCATCGTCATGGCGCTGGGCGTGGTGGAGCATGACAGCCGCACCATCGGCATCGGCGTGGCGCTGGCCACGCTGGGCAACCTGTTCGCCACCGCCATCCTCGGCGCGCTGTTCTGGGCGGGCATCACCGCGCTGGGCTGGGTGTTCTGATCGCGCTGATCGAGGCGGCGGTCGCGCCGCCCATCCTGGTGGGCCGCACCCCGCTGGGGGAGCGGCGGGTGATCCCCATCACCGGCGGGCGCGTGAGCGGGCCGGGGATGGAGGGCGACATCCTGGCCGGCGGCGCCGACTTCCAGCTGATCCGCCCCGATGGCGTTGCGGAGATCGAGGCGCGCTACGTGCTGCGGCTGGATGACGGCGCGCTGGTCTATGTGGTGAACCGCGGCCTGCGCACCGCCGCGCCGGAGGACATGGCCCGCCTGCTGCGCGGCGAGGCCGTGCCGCCGGAGCGCGTGTATTTCCGCACCACCCCGGTCTTCGAAACCGCCGCGCCGCGCCTGCAATGGCTGCACGCGCGCCTGTTCCTGGGCGAGGGCGAGCGCCGGCCCGACCGCGTGCTGGTGCGCATCACCGCCCTGTGATGGGATGGAACCCGGACACGAACCGGGGGAAACCATGATCCACGCCACCCGCCGCGCCGCCCTGCTGGGCGCGCTGGCCGCACCGATGGCCGCACGCGCCCAGCTGCCCGAGCGCCCGCTGCGCCTGGTGCTGGGCTTCCCCGCCGGCACCGGGCCCGACCTGGTGGCCCGCCTGCTGGCCGATGGCCTGCGCGAATCCCTGCCCGCCGGCGTGGTGGTGGACAACCGCCCGGGCGCGGCCGGCGCCCTGGCGGCGCAGGAGGTGGCGCGCGCCGCGCCCGACGGCACGACGCTGCTGCTGGGCGAGGTGGGGCAGCTTGCCATGGCGCCCTCAACCTATGCCCGCCTGCCCTATGACCCCGCGCGGGACTTCGCCCCGGTGGGCGAGGCGGCGACCATCCCCTTCGCCTTCGTCGTGCCGGCCGCGCTGAACACGCCCGACATGGCGGCCTGGCGTGCCTGGGCCGCCACGCGCCGCCCGGTCTTCCTGGGCACCTTCGGCGCCGGCACGCCGGGGCATTTCGCGGCCTCGCTGCTGGCGCGCGAGGCCGGCTTCGCCCTGGAGGCGGTACATTTCCGCTCGACCGGCGAGGCGATGACGGCGGTGCTGGGCGGGGAGGTGCAGGGCATGTTCGGCACGGTGGCGCTGGTGGCCCCGCAGGTGCGCGACGGCAGGCTGCGGGCACTGGCCACCACCGGCCCCGCCCGCGCGCCGCTGCTGCCCGAGGTGCCGGCGGTGGGCGAGCTGGGCCTGGCGCCGCTGGTGATCGAGGCATGGTTCGGCGTGGCCGCGCCCGCCGCCACGCCCGCCCCGGTGGTCGCGGCGCTGGATGACGCGGTGCGCCGCGCCCTGGCCGCGCCGGCCCTGCGCGCCCGGCTGACGGAGGCCGGCTTCCTGCCCGGCAGC
>JBEQBS010000312.1:0-4018 GCA_041639675.1 Rubritepida sp.
GGAGCCGCGGGCGCGGCGGCAGCCTGGCCCGACCAGGCCGGTGGCGTCGTAGCCGCTGCCGCGGGCGGGCGCGCCGGGCGGTTGCTGGGCGCAGCTGCGACACCTTCGCCAGCCATGACCTTGGCGTATTCCGGCTCGCCCGGTAGCACGACACGGTCCAGACGGTTGCTGTCGGAGTAACGCGGGTCGTTCGCGGGCTCGACGCGCACCTTGGCCACGAAGATGATCCCGTGAAGGTCGGACAGACCGCGCAGCATGCGCTTGGCCTTCGCCGCCTCGCTCATGTCCTGCGAGTCCAGCCCGAGCGCGCTGTCGATCATGGCCCGGAAGACCCCCTTCGAGATCTTCCAGCCGATCGACACACCCTGCTCGTCCACCTTCCCGCCGACGACCGTGAAGGTCTGCCAGAACTTGCGGCGGATGTGCGGGCCCGCCGTGACGGTGAACTCGCAGTCCAGCATCTTCACGTCGCTGCCCTGCGTCTTCGTCGCCTTGAGCAGGCCGCGATCTGCCTCGCCCTGGCCATCGAGACCGCCCTTGCGGAGGTGCATGATGACCTTCACGAAGCTGCCGTCCGGGATGAGGTCGGAGCCGCGCGGCAGTTCGGCATCGTTCATGTCATAGGTCATGGCATCACCCCTGGTTGGTGCTGGTGGCGTTGATCTTGCGGAGCAGGGCGGCGAGGTCCGCGGGCTCGGTCTCGTCGAGACGGCCGGAGCGATCCTTCGCGGGCAGCCCGAAGCTATTGCCGGCACGGCAGACGAGGCGACGCTCGGTTCCGCGCTCCGGGTCGTATCGCCAGGCGTCACCTTCGCGGCTGAACAGCCCCATGGTGACGACCTGATCGACGATGCCCGGCAGTTCGCGCGCGGCCTTGCCGCCTTCCATCTGCGGCTGCCAGGTGACCTTGCCGAACTCGTCGGTCACCTTCTCCAGGATGCCGACCATGATGGTGGTCTTGCCCGGCGCGTGCTGCAGGTGCTTCAGCAGGCCGATCACCTCGCGCGCCAGTAAGCCATAGGCGCCACGGGTGTCCGGCTTGCCGGTCTTCTCTGAGAAGGCCTCGGGCCGCGTCTTTGCCCAGGCCATGGCCTGCCGCGTGAGGTCGGTGATGCTGTCCAGGAACACGATGGATTTGCTGGCGAGCAGCCGCACCAGGTCGGGATGCGCCGCGGCGAGATGCTGATAGTGCCCTGCCGAGAAGAACCCGGTCGGATCGGCCGCCGGGTTCACACCGCCGACCAGGCAGGCAAGGTCGATGGCATCTTCGAAGCAGCGGACAGGGATGCTGTCGCCGCGCCAGTCCTGCACCGACTTGAGGCCGGCCTCGAGGTCGATGCAGAGGGTCTTTTCGGCATGCAGCGTTTGGACCTGCGTGGTCTTGCCCACGCCGCTCGGCCCGAACAGCGCCAGGGTGGTCTTATTGACGGCGCTCGACAGGCGCTCGTCGGCCGTGACGATGCGGAGTGCCATCAGCGACCTCCCCGCATCGGCATGATGCCGTCAGCATGAGGGCTATCGCGCCGTGCGACGTCGGACATGATGGCGAGGCGATAGGTGGCGCGGCCCGTGCGCACGGTGCGGGCCGGCTCGAAGGCGGCGCGGATGCGCTCCGGCCAGGCGGTGTAGGCCCGCTCCGAGACCTTGAAGCTGACCTCAACATACTGGCCGGGATCCTCGCCACCGGCACGGATCTGCTCCGACAGCGCGGCGAGGTGCGTCTGGTCCCATTCCACCTTCTTCGGGAGATCGACGGCGATCTCCACGGCGCCGTCATGGAAGCGGACCGTGCCAGTGTCCTTGCCGGCCGCGGCACGGGCGCCGATGGCGCGCTGCTCGTAGCGGAGCGCGATCGCGGCCTCGATCCAGTCCTGCATGCGCTTGGCGCCATCCAGCGCCTCGCGCGCATCCGTCTGCAGCAGCGCCAGATGCTCGGCGGGGAGCGCAATGACGTCGCTCACCGGCATGTGGCGCAGAGCGTCGAGGCTGGGGCGGTTGGTGCGGGGCGCGTCCATCACGCGGCCTCCGCGAGCAGCAGCGGCAGGATGGACGACGCATAGCGACGTGGCCGGCGGCGGGCGACGAGGATGTAGGCGTAGTCCTCGTAGCCGTGGCGGCGCTGCACGATGTCGGCCAGGCCGAGCTCGGCGAGCTTCCAGGCGCGGGCCGCCAGGCGCTGCAGCGCGGCGCGCTCCGGCTCGGGCAGGCACTGCAACTGCGGGCAGACCTGCCGGGCGAGCGCGCCGCGGTGGTAGGTGATGCTGTCGCCGGGAGCCGCAGCGCCCAGCCAGGTGCAGAGCGACGCCTCGGTGAGAGGCTTCGACACTGCGCGGATGTCGGTGATGTTGGTGTCCATACTTAGCCCTACCCAGCCCCTCGCCGATGCGTCTCAGGCCGCCGCGGCGATGCCGCCGGCGAGGAGCCGCAGGCGCATTTCGCGGATGCGGCGGTACAGAACCGATCGCGGCATCGGGCCCTGCTGGCCGAGTTCGTGCGGCGTGCACTGCGTCAGGGCTGCGCAGATGCTGTGGTCGCGCTGGTCGAGGACGGCGCCAGCCCGATCCAGATCGAGGCGGCGGTCCAGCGCGACCACCGCGTCGGTCTGCTGGCCGCACCACGCCGCATACCCCTCGGATTCGGGGATGATGTCGGCGAGGGTCAGTTCCTCCTCCTGGCCGGGCACCGCGTCGTCGAGCGACGCCTCATGTCGTTCGCGCTTCTCGCGACGCAGGCGGGTGGCAAGACGGGATGCGCGGTGCTGGAAGCAGACCGTGGCGAAGGCCGCCAACGTCCCGCGCGCCGCATCGAAGCCAGGCAACCGCGCCAGGAGGTCGAGCAGCATGTCCTGCTCCATGTCCTCCCGCTCATGGCTGGGCCGCCCCAGAGTGCGGCAGAGGCGCCGCGCGTAGCGCTCGGCGAGCGGGTGAACGACATCGAGATCGGCGAGGGAAAGCTGGGTGAGCATCGGGCGGGGCTCCTGCTGGGCGGCTATGACGTCCAGAAGCAACCACACGACCTGCCGGGGCGAAGAGGCGGAATGGGGCGCAATGGGGAATTGAAGCGACCTGGGATTTATTCCCCAATGCTAATTCAACGGCTTATGGCCTATTTCGCCTGAAATCAGATGGATAGCCTGGCGATTTACGCCCCACCCATGCGGGAACTTCTCCCTCAGCCGGTCGCCTGTGGATATCGGGGACGGGCGAACATGAGGGGAACAATGCTGTTGACCAATCGCACAGCAGTTCGTCATGATCCCGGTATGTCCATCACCGTTGAGTACCCGCATCACGCCGCCTCGGGCGCGCCTCGGCCGTTGTCGGCCCAGACCCTCTGGGCCGTCGCCGCGCAGGTGCGCCGCCAGGCCATGACGGAGCGCGGTGGATTCGCGCTCCCGCTCACCGCGCTGGTCGCCGCCACGCAGACGGTGTCGGCGAATGGCCGCGCCATCCTGGTCGCCTGGGAGCTGGACCATCCCGTGCATGATGGCTCCGGGGAGGCAGTGCTCGGTGTCTGCGAGACGGATCCCGACATGCCCGGCACGGCGCTGGTCTCGGTGAATGCGCGCATGGTGGCCGGCCGGCCGGACCTGGCAGTCAGCACCGCGGCGCACGAGCTGGGCCACGTGGTGTTCGACGTGCCGGTGGCACTCGGCACGCCAGCGCGGCGGTATCGGTCAGTGACGGCCGGCCCGAGCGCGCTACTCGATCGGACCACAGCGGCCTCCGAGCGTCGGGCGAATGAATTCATGGGTGCGCTACTCGCTCCCCCGGTGCAGCTCCATCTCCGGATGCTGGTGCACGCGCGGTCGGAGCGGCTGCGCACGGTCCATGCGCCGCATCGGGGACGGCAGGGCTGTCGCGTCCTGGCGGCGGACAACCCGCCCGAGGTGATCGAGGGCGTGGTCGCCGCGCTGGCGGGCGACTTCGGCGTATCGGAGCGCTTTATCGCCGTACGGCTGAGCCGCTACGGCCTGGTTCAAGGAGAGCAACGGTGAGCTTTGGATCGGTCATCCGCG
>JBEQBS010000313.1:0-4010 GCA_041639675.1 Rubritepida sp.
CCATGCGCGCGCGCAGCGTGGCGTCGCCGGCCAGGCGCTCCAGCGCCGCCGCCAGCGGGGCCACGGCGCCGGGGGGCACCAGCAGGCCGGTCGCGCCCTCCGCCACCAATTCGCGCGGGCCGCGGATGTCGGTCGCCACCACCGGCAGGCCGCTCAGCATCGCCTCAATGATGCTCATCGGCAGCCCCTCGAAGAAGGAGGGCAGGCAGAAGATGTCCGCCGCGCGCAGCAGCCGCGCCACGTCATGCCGGTAGCCCAGCGGGCGCAGCCGCTCGCCCATCACGTGGCGGGCGCGGGCGAAGTGGGGTTCCAGCGCCTCGCCATGATCGCTGGGCAGGCGGGCGCCGACGCACCACAGGTGCAGGCCGGGCACGGCGGCCGCGGCCTCCAGCAGCTCCGGCCAGCCCTTGTGGCGCACCAGCCGCGCGGCGGCCAGCACCACCACGGCGTCGTCGGGCACGCCGAGTTCGGCGCGCACCGCCGTGCGCTCCGCCGCATCGGGGAAGAACAGCGCCGGGTCGCGGCCATTGCCGACCGCCGTGGCGCCCGCATGGATGCGCAGGCGGCGCGCATCGGCGGCTTCCTCGGCGCTCACGGTCAGGAAGGTGTCGGTCAGGCGCCCGCCCAGCCATTCCAGCCCCAGCGACAGGCCGCGCCGCCACAGGGGGCCGGGCTGGTTGAACAGGAAGCCGTGGCAGGTGTAGGCCACGCGCTGCACGCCCGCGCTGCGCGCCGCCACCCGCGCCAGCAGGCCGCTGATCGGCATGTGGCCATGCACCAGGCCGGGCCTTTCCTCCCGCACCAGCGCCCGCAGCGCGCCCAGCGCGCGCCCCTGCGCGACTGGGTTCAGGCTGCGCGCGAGGGGCGGGGTGAGGATGCGGAAGCCCTCGGCGCGCGGCAGGTCCAGCAAGGGGCCTTCGGCGCAGACGCCCACCACCTCATGCCCGCGCGCGCGGGCGCCGCGCATCAGCGGCAGCAGGAAGTGCCGCAGGGAGAAGTCCACGTTGGTGACCTGGAGGACCTTCATCGCGTGCGATCAGCGCCGCCAAGGCTGGACGGGCGACGCGCCACCGGGCACACCTGCCGCGCCGAGCTGCCCGGCGGCAGCAGGAGGTAGACCACGTTGGTGATCCGGGCGGCCGTCATGGCGCGCAACCGGCGCCGCCACCGCAGGGCAAGCCGCGCGCCACGGGCATCCGGCCGCAACGCGGCCGGCGCCGCCCAACCGCCCGTGCCGCCTTGGCGCACCCGCCGCGCGGCGCAGCCAAGGCCGCGGATGCGGCCGCCCGGCGCTTGAGGGCGCAAAAACGCTGGCTTCCGCAGGAAGCCGCCGCCCGGCGCTTGAGGGCGAAAAAATTCAAGCGGGTTCCGCAGGAACCCGCGTGATGCCCCACTGGATGCCCTCCGCCTCGTCCTCGGCGGTCAGCACCACCTGCTGGGCGCGGCGCATCTCGCCGGCCAGGCTCACGCCGTCCTCCAGGCTCACGCGCGCGCCGCGGGCGCGCAGGCGCCAGAACTGGCCGCCGGGCAGGCGCATCAGCACGCCGCCCTCCTCCTCCTGCAGCACGGCCGTCACCGCATGGTGCAGGTGGAAGCGCACCACCGCCGGCACGCCGGGGCCGGGGAAGGGCTCCAGCACGTCCTCGCCGCGCAGGTCGTCGCCGCCCTCGCTCAGGTACAGGCGCCGGCGGTGCACCACGCCATGGGTGCGGCGATAGCCGTCATGCCCGGCTTCCAGCCATTGCGCGCCATTGGCCTCCTGCCGCTCGATCTCCACGCGCTCGGGCCGGCGGCCCAGCCCGTCCTCGCGCAGCTCCGCGCTGTTGGTGTCGGCCAGCGTCAGGGTGGAATGCGCGGCGGTGGAGCGCATGGCGTCCCGCCAGCCGGCATCGGCGGCCGGCACGGCGCCGCAATTCACGATCAGCCGGTCGCGCCCCACGCTCATTTCGAAGGACAGGGTGCCGGCATGGGCGAAGCGGTCGGCGCCGCGCGGCAGGCCGGTGGCGGCATCGGCGGGGCGGGGCGGCGGCGGGGCGCCGCAATCGGCGATCACCAGCGTGCGCCCGGCGGCCAGGCGGTGGAAGCCCGTCTCCTCCAGCAGCATGGGCGCGCGGCCGCGGGCCTGGCCCTGGGTCAGCACCGCATCCACCGCGCCGGCCGTCTCCTCGCGCGTCGCGTTGAACAGGGCCAGCCCGCCATCGCCGTGGCGGAACAGGCGCAGCGCCTGGCCCGCGCGCTCCAGCGCGGTGGAGAGCTGCGGCGGGGCGGTGACGCCGCAGCCATTCAGCAGGTTGCGGATCTCGATCAGGTCCTGGAGCGCGAGGAGCTGCACGCCGGGGCTGCGCTCCACATGGCCGCCATCGGGGTGGAACTGGCGCTCCATCTCAGCGGGCAGGAAGCGCAGGGCGCGGATCAGCCAGGGCTCGTCCTCGAAGGCGACGGCGGCGGCCACCGCGCCCTTGAGCAGCAGCAGCGCGCCGCGATGGGCGGATTCGCCCGGCAGCGCCGCCACCACGGCGCGGCCATCCACGCCCAGGCGCTGCATCAGCGCGCGGCGGAAGCCGTCCTCGGCCGTGGCGGCGAAGAACTCCCAATGGCCCAGCCAGGCGCAGATGCGCGCCGCCGCCACCTCGGGCGATTCGCCCAGCGGGTCCTTCGCGCCACGGGCCAGCCAGTCCTCCGCCATGTCGCGCGCGGCCACGCGGGCGGCATCGGTGCCCAGGGTGCGGAGGTCACGCAGGAAGCAGAAGCCGTGCATGGCGGCGCGGAAGGCGGGCGGCCCGCCCTCCGGTCCCCAGCCACCGAAGCCGCGCACCGTGCCCATCACCTCGAACTCGCCGCGCAGCAGGCGGGCGCCGCGGTTGGCGTCGCCGGGCCACAGGTCGCGGAAGGCCCGCGCCGGGGCGTCGGGCACCTTCAGCGGGCGCAGCCGGGTCAGCGCCGCCTGGGCCTTGCGGACGAAGCCGCTCATCTCACGCCTCCTCGCGCAGCGCGGCGATGGCCGCGGCGTAGTCCGCGGCGCCGAACACCGCCGTGCCGGCCACCAGCACGTCCGCCCCCGCGCGCACGCAGAGCGGCGCGGTGGCCGCCGTCACCCCGCCATCCACCTGCAGGGCGATGTCGCGCCCGGTTTCGGCGATCATCCGTCGCAGCGTGCCGATCTTGGCGAGCTGCGAATGCAGGAAGGACTGCCCGCCGAAGCCGGGGTTCACCGCCATCACCAGGATCAGGTCCACCAGGTCCAGCACATGGGACACGCTTTCCACCGGCGTGGCGGGGTTCAGCACCACCCCGGCCTTGCAGCCCAGCGCGCGGATGGTCTGGAGGGAGCGGTGCAGGTGCGGCCCGGCCTCGGGATGGACGGAGATCCATTGCGCCCCGGCCTCCGCGAAGGCGGCCAGGAAGGGGTCGGCCGGGGCGATCATCAGGTGCACGTCGAAGGGCAGGCCGCAATGCGGCCGCAGCGCCTTCACCAGGGCGGGGCCGAAGGAGATGTTGGGAACGAAATGCCCGTCCATGATGTCCAGGTGCAGCCAGTCCGCCCCGGCGCGCTCGACGGCGCGCGCCTCCTCGCCCAGTCGGGAGAAGTCGGCGGCGAGCAGGGAGGGGGCGATGCGGAGGGCGTTCATGGGGCGGGGAATGGCCTAGCCCAGACGGGCCGCCTTGAAAACCGCCGATGGCCGCAACAGGCTGGCCGCCTGCACCGCCGGGCATCGCGGGCGGCGTCAGCCGGGCAGCCGCGTCCAGCGCGCGCCCCAAGGCAGCAGGCCGGGCAGCAGCCGTGCCGCCAGCACCGCCGGCACCCCCAGCAGCCCCATCAGCAGGCCGGAGCGCCGCACCTGCCTACCCACCTGCCCGCGCAGCGCGGCGTGGAATTCCGGCGCCTCCGCCCCGATCATCCGCGCCGCCAGCGCCGCCGAATGCAGCGCGATGGCCATGCCGTCGCCGGTGAAGGAATGCGTCACCGCCGCCTGGTCGCCCAGGCGGAACACGCGCTCGCCCGGCGCGGG
>JBEQBS010000314.1:0-4000 GCA_041639675.1 Rubritepida sp.
TGCCGTCCCCACCTGGCAGGGCGAGGTGATGGCGCGCCTGCGCCGCGCCCAGCGCTATCCCGACGGCGCCCGCGCCCGGCGCGAGGAAGGGGTGGTGCTGGTGGCCTTCACGCTGGACCGCTCGGGCCGCGTGCTGGGGGCGCGCCTGGCCCGCCCCGGCGGCCCGGCGGAGCTGGAGGCCGAGGCCCTGGCCCTGCCGCAGCGCGCCTCGCCCCTGCCGCCGCCGCCGGCGGAGCTGGGGGGCGAGACGCTGACCATCACCGTGCCGGTGCGCTTCAGCCTGCGGTGAGGGGCCTTCTTCGTGCCCTCATCGCCATCGCCCTGGCGATGGCTACACCGGGCGGCGGCCATCCGGCCGCCTTGGCTTCGCGCCCCTGAAGGGGCGCGGCGCGCCACCCGTAGCTGGCGCTTGCGCCAGCGAAGGCGCAAGCGACGCGCGCGCATCCTCCATCCGCGGTGCTTCGCTGGGAAGGTCGTGCCGGCTGGCCGGCCTCGCCTGCGGCTTTGGCCTCTGGTGCTGGGTTGGCGCTGCGTCTCGGTGGGTGCTGGCTGGCTGACCTTGCCTGCCCGTCAGGGCAGGCGTGGCCGCAGCGCGGCGAAGGCCCGCGCGCGGTGGGAGAAGCGCGCCTTGTCCTCCGCCGGCATCTCGCCGAAGGTCCGCGCCTCGCCATCCGGCACGAAGATCGGGTCGTAACCGAAGCCCTGCGTGCCGCGCGGCGGCGCCACCCAATGGCCCTCGCAGCGGCCTTCCGCCTGCTCCACATGCCCGTCCGGCCAGGCCAGGGCCAGCACCGCGACGAAGGCGCAGCGCCGCTCCGCGCTGCCATCCTCGCGCGCGATGCGCGCCATGGCGGCGGCGTAGTCGCGCCCGCCGCCGGGCAGCATCGCCCAATCCGCCGTGCGCACGCCGGGCGCGCCGCCCAGCGCCGCCACCTCCACCCCGCTGTCGTCGGCCAGCGCCGGCAGGCCGGTGGCCTGCGCCGCCGCCAGCGCCTTCAGCGCGGCATTGGCGTGGAAGGTCGCGCCCGTCTCCTCGGGCTCCGGCAGGCCCAGGCTCCCGGCGGAAACCACCTCCAGCCCATGCGGCGCCAGCAGGGCGGCGAATTCCCGCGCCTTGCCGGCATTGTGCGTGGCCAGGACCAGCCGGCCGGGCGCCAGGCGCCTCACCCGCCGATCGCCGCCTTCTGCGCCGCCACCAGCCGCGCCACGCCGTCGCGCGCCAGGTCCAGCATGGCCAGGAACTGCGCCTCGCTGAAGGGCGCGCCCTCGGCCGTGGCCTGCACCTCCACCAGCGCGCCCTTGCCGGTCAGCACGAAATTGGCGTCCGCGCCCGCCGCGCTGTCCTCGGCATAGTCCAGGTCCAGCACCGCCTCGCCATTCACCACCCCGCAGGAGATGGCGGCGACGTGGTCAACCAGCGGGATGGCGGACATGACCTTGGTGCGCACGCAATGCTGGAAGGCCAGGTGCAGCGCCACCCAGGCGCCGGTGATGGCGGCGCAGCGCGTGCCGGCATCGGCGTTCAGCACGTCGCAATCCAGCGTCACCGTCAGCTCGCCCATCGCCTTGCGGTCGGTCACGGCGCGCAGGGAGCGGCCGATCAGGCGCTGGATCTCCTGCGTGCGGCCGCTCTGCTTGCCGCGGGCGGCCTCGCGGTCGCCGCGGGTATGGGTGGCGCGGGGAAGCATGCCGTATTCGGCCGTCACCCAGCCCAGCCCCTGGTTGCGCATGAAGGGCGGCACGCGCCCTTCCACGGAGGCCGCGCACAGCACCTCCGTGTTGCCCATGCGGATGAGGCAGGAGCCTTCGGCATGCCTGCTGATGCCGGTCTCGATGGAAACGGCGCGGAGCGCCTCGGGGGTGCGGCCGGATGGGCGCATTGCTATTCTCGCCTGTGGGATCGTTGGTCGGGGGCATTACGCCCAAAGGAGGGACCGTGACCAGGGGCGACGCTGCGCCGGACGACATCGAGGACACGACCATGCACGAGGTGACGGTGGCCATGCCCCAGGCCGCCGCCTTCCGCCTCTTCACCGAGGGCTTCGCCCGCTGGTGGCCGCCGGAATACTCGTGGTCCGGCGATTCGCTGGCCGCCATCGGGCTGGAGGGACGCCTGGGCGGCGCCTGCTTCGAGCTGGGCCCGCACGGCTTCCGCTGCGACTGGGGCCGGGTGACGCAATGGGAGCCGCCGCGGCTGCTGGGCTTCACCTGGCAGGTGGCGCCCGACCGCACCCCCCAGCCCGACCCCGCGAAGGCCTCGCGCGTCTCGGTGGCCTTCGTGCCGGAGGGGGCGCGCACGCGGGTGATCCTGGCGCATCGCGGCTTCCGCGCGCATGGGGAGCGCGGCATGGCCTATCGCGAGGAGATGGGCAGCCCGATGGGCTGGCCGCTGCTGCTGAGCCGCTTCGCGCAGCTGGCGGGATAGGCGCGCTACACGACCCAGGGCAGGTCGGTGTTCTCCACCGGCGCGCCCAGGCGCGTCAGCAGCGCATGCACCTGGCCGCGGTGGTGCGTGCCGTGGTTGAACATGTGCGTCACCAGCAGCCAGCGCGGCTTCGTGTTCGTCAGGCCGCGGCTGTTGGTCCAGGTGAGGTCGCCGTCCAGGTCGGCCGCGTCCAGCGCGTCGGCCCAGGCCGCGATGCGCGCATCCTGCTCCACCCGCAGCGCCCGCATCGCCGCCCAGTCCGCATGCATCGCGGCACCGGCGCGCGGGTTGCCGCCCGGATTCGCCCAGCCGGCGAAGCGGTGCATCCAGGCCGCATCCGCCCAGCACAGGTGCGACAGCGTGGCGTGGACCGACCCGAAGAAGGCGCCCAGCTCCTCCCGCCGCTGCGCCTCCGTCAGCGTCGCCGCGCTGCTGTAGATGCTGCGGTTCATCTCGGCGTTGTAGGCGGCCAGGGTGCGGACGTATCCGGGCGAGATCATGCCACCTCCCTGTGGAACAGCACCACGTCCCGCGCCACGCCGGTCTCGTCCAGCTCGCAGCGGGGGATGCGGCCGGTCTCCGCCCAGCCCTCGGCGCGGTAGAGCGCCTCGGCGGCAGTGCCGGCGCGGGTGTCCAGCGTCAGCAGCGGGCGGCCCCAGGCGGCGGCGGCCTGGGCGGCGCGGCGCAGCAGGGCGCGGGCCACGCCGCGGCGCTGCACGGCGGGCGCCACCAGCAGCTTCTCCAGCTCCGCCCGGCGGGGCTGGTTCTCCTGCGCCGCCACGTGCAGCTGCGCGGTGCCGGCCAGGGCGCCATCCAGCCAGGCGACCAGCAGGATGCGCGCGCCCGTCGCCACCTCCGTCGTCACGCCCTTCCAGAACTGGCGCGCCCGCGCGGCGTCCAGCGGCGCGCGGAAGGAGACGGAGCCGCCCTGCGCCACGCAATCGGCCAGCAGCCGGGCCAGGGGGCGTTCGGCGCTGGCGGCGGCGGCGGCGTCCAGCGCCTCCACCACCAGCCCGGCGCAGGGCTTGCTGTAGCGGAACTCCAGCGAGTTGGAGAGGTCGTCGAGGATGCGGATGGCGCCCTGCCGGAGGTAGCCCGCCTTCTCGTAGAAGGCATGGGCGGCGAGGAAGCGGGTGTCGGTCCAGAGCACCAGGCGGCGCGCGCCCTGGGCGCGGGCATGGTCCTCGGCCACCCCCAGCAGGCGCTGCGCCAGGCCGGTGCCGCGGGCGGCCTTGTCCAGGTAGACGCGGCAGATTTCCCAGGCGTCGTCGGCGTCGCGCAGGGGGCGGGTGGCGATCATGCCCCGCGCATCCTCCGACAGCCACAGCATGCCACCGAGCCCGGCGAAGTGGCTGGCGAGGTGGCGCAGCTCCGGCAGCTCGCCATCCAGGTCGAAGACGACGCCGGGGTATTCCGCCCAGGCCTCGCGCACCAGGCGGATGAAGGCGGGGGCGTCGGCGTCGGTGCCGGGGCGGATCATGGCGTGGCCTTGAACCCCGGCCGCGCACGGCGCGGCCCGCCGCCCACCCGCCCTGCCCACCCGCGCACCCGTGGCGCGGCGCAAGCCAAGCCGCC
>JBEQBS010000315.1:0-3986 GCA_041639675.1 Rubritepida sp.
CTGCTCGCCGCCCAGGTGCCGCCGGAGCGCGTGGCCTGGGGCGAGGCCAGCCTGCTGGCCGGCGACCCCGTGCCCGGCCCCGTCGCCGCGCCGCCGCGCGTGCCGCCCGCCTTCCTCGCGCTCGCCGAGACGGTGCTGCACCACCGCGACGCCGAGCGCCACGCCCTGCTCTATGCCGCGCTGTGGCGAATCGGCCAGGGCGAGCGCGACCTGCTGGAGCGCGCGACCGACCCGCTGGTGGCGCGGCTGAACGCCATGGCCAAGGCCGTGCGGCGGGACGCCCACAAGATGCACGCCTTCGTGCGCTTCCGCGCGGTGGAGGACGCGGGCCAGGAGCACTGGCTGGCCTGGTTCGAGCCCGAGCACCTGATCCTGGAGCGCGAGGCCGGTTTCTTCGCCCGCCGCTTCGCCCAGCTGCGCTGGAGCATCCTCACCCCCGATGGCTCGGCGCATTGGGATGGCGAGTCGGTGGCCTTCGGCCCGCCCGGCCGCCGCGCCGACCTGCCGGCGGAAGGCGCGGGCGAGGCGCTGTGGCGTGCCTATTTCCGCTCCATCTTCAACCCCGCGCGCCTCAAGCCCGCCGCCATGCGCGCGGAGATGCCGGTGCGCTACTGGAAAAACCTGCCCGAAGCCGGCGAGATCCCGCGCCTGATGGCCGAGGCCCCGGCCCGCGCCGCCACCATGGTCGCGCGTGGCGCCACCGAGCCCGCGCCGCGGCGCCAGCGCCTCATCCATTGGCAGCCCGCCGGCGTTGAGGAGCGCATGGATCTGTTCGACGCCGCCGCCATCATGGACCGCCCGGCCGCCTGGGAGGCGCTGCGGCGCGAGGTGCTGGCCGACCGCGCCTCGCCGCTGGCGGCCCATGCCACCCAGGCGGTCTTCGGCGAGGGGCCGCTGGACGCGCCGCTGATGTTCATCGGCGAGCAGCCGGGCGACGAGGAGGACCTGCAAGGGCGCCCCTTCGTCGGCCCCGCCGGGCGCCTGTTCAACGCGGTGCTGGAGGAGGCGGGCATCCCGCGCGGGGAAGCCTATGTCACCAATGCGGTGAAGCACTTCAAGTTCACCCCCACCGGCCGCCGGCGCATCCACCAGAGCCCGGATGCCGGGGACATCGCGCATTACCGCCCTTTCCTCCAGCGCGAGGTGGCGCTGGTGGACCCGCGGCTGGTGGTGACGCTGGGCGCCACCGCCCTGCGCGCCGTGATGGGCAAGGCCATGCCCGTGACGAAGGTGCGCGGCGAGGTGATGCAGGCGCCCGACGGGCGGATGGTCTTCCCCACCGTCCACCCCTCCTTCCTGCTGCGCCTGCCGGACCCTGACAGCAAGGCGCGCGAGCACGCCCGCTTCCTGGCCGACCTCAGGGCGGCGCACCGCGAGGTGTTGTAGCCCCACGGCACTTTTCCCGCGTCGCTGCGCGTCGCGGGAAAAGCGCCGCGGGGACCCCGGATGGGGGGCGTTTTGGTGCCGTCTGTCGGCCACCGGATTTTGCGCGGCCACGCGGCTTCGCGCGTACCGGGCCGCGCCGGTCCTGCCCGTTCGTCTCCGCGCCAGGGCGAAGCCCCGGCGCGACCGCAGGCGTCCGGTGGGGCGGGCGCCTGCGGTCCTGGCCGGCATGCTCAGCCGCGGCGCAGGTTCCAGAACAGCGGCGGCTGGCCCTTGAGCATGCCGCTCAGGTTCCGGCGATAGGCGGTGGGCTGGTAGTACATGCCGGTGGGCACGTAGGGCACCTCCTCGAAGGCGATGCGCTGCATCTCCGTCGTCGCGGCGCGGGCGGCGGCGTCGTCCGGCGCGTCGAACCAGGCGTCGCGCTGCGCCTCCATGGCGGGGATCACCGGCCAGCCCGGCCAGGCATTCTCGCCATGGCCGCGGATGGAGGCGTGGGAAGCCGGATTCCAGTGGTCCACGCCGCTCCAGAAGGTGAAGAAGCCCGACCAGCCGCCCTGCTCCAGCGGGTTGCGCGACGCCCGGCGGGCCACCACCGTGCCCCAGTCGGTGGAAACCAGCTCGACGTTGAAGCCCATGCGGCGGAACAGGTCCGCGCCGACCAGCGTGGCGGCGTTGATGGAGGACAGGTCGGTGGCGTTCATCAGCACCATGCGCGCGCCCATGGCGCCGGCGGCCTGCAGCTCGGCCCGCGCCGCGTCCACGCTCTTGCGCAGCTTGTCCAGCCCCACGGTGGAGACGGAGGGGCTGTCGGGCGCGAAGAAGCCGATCCCCTCGCGCCGCAGGTCGGCATAGCCCTCGACGCCGGTGGAGCCGATGACGGCCGTCATGAAGTCCATCTGGTTCACGGCGGTCAGCACGGCGCGGCGCACGGCCGGGTTGTTGAAGGGCGCGGCCTGGTGGTTGGGGCGGAAGATGCCGATCAGCCCGGTGTTGTTGATGACCTCGACGCGGATGTTGTTCGCGTTGCGGCCGCGCAGGAAGGAGGGGAAGAGGTCGGCGGTCGGCTGCTCCCACCAGTCAATCTCGCCGGCCTGCAGGGCGGCGCTGGCCGTGGCGGGGTCGGCCATGATGTGCCACTCGACGCGGTCGAAATGCGCCACCTTGCCGCCGGCCGTCATGCTGGGCGCACCCTGCGCCGGCACGTAGTCCGGGTTGCGCTCGTAGGCGAGGCGCGAGCCGGGATTCCATTCGCCGCGGATGAAGCGGAAGGGGCCGGAGCCCACGGCCTCGGTGATGTTCTGGAACGGATCCACATTCGCCAGCCGCTCGGGCATGATGAACAGGCAGCTCGTCGTGACCTTGCTGAAGGCCTCCAGCATCTTCGGGAAGGCCTTGTTCAGCCGGATGCTGAAGACGCGGTCGCTTTCCTCCGTCATCTCGGCCACGCGGGCCATCAGCACCTGGCCGAAGGCGTCGCGCCGGCCCCAGCGGCGGATGGAGGCGATGCAGTCCCGCCCGCGCACCGGCGTGCCGTCGTGGAAGCGCAGGTTCTCGCGCAAGGTGAAGCGCCACAGCAGCCCGTCATTCTCCACCACATGGCCCTGGACCATCTGCGGGCGGATCTCGAAGCGCTCCGTCATGCCGTAGAGCTGGTCGAAGACCAGGAAGGCGTGGTCGCGCGCGACGAAGGCGGTGTTGGTGAAGGGATCAATGTTGCCCGGATTGGCATGGGGCACGTAGCGCAGCACGCGGTTCTGCGCGGGCTGGGCCATGGCGGGGGCCCCAAGGGGGGCTGCGAGCGTGGCGGCGCCGAGCGCGGCGCCCGCGCCCATCAGGCTGCGGCGGTGGATCATTCCCTCGAATCTCCCAGGCATCCGGTTCGGTGCGCGGCAGCCTAGCAAGGGATTCGCGGCGGGTTCCAGCCATCCGCGCATCCGCGGCCGCCCGGCCCTGGCCTTTCGCGCGGCAACGGGCCATGCAGCGCAACATGATCGGGCAATTCCTGCGCTTCGGGGTGGTGGGGGGCATCGGCTTCCTGGTGGATGCGGGCGTGCTGCTGGCCGCCCTGGCCCTGGGGCTGGACAAGTATTGCGGCCGCGCCCTGTCCTACCTGGCCGCCGTGACGGCGACCTTCGCGCTCAACCGCGCCTGGACCTTCCGCGACCGGCGCGGCGGCGGCGCCGTGGCCGGGCAATGGGCGCGCTTCGCCGTGCTGAACCTGGTGGGATTCACGGCCAACTACGGCACCTATGCCCTGCTGGTGACGCTGACGGGTGTGCATCCGGTGCTGGCGGTGGCCGCGGGATCCCTGGCCGGGATGGGATTCAACTTCGTGTTGTCCCGGCGCTATGTCTTCCGCCCCAGATGAGGTAGCCTTCACAGTCCGTTAACTGGTTTCGGGCGACGATGCCGTGCGCCCAGGACGGGCGAGATGCGGGGCACAGGATGACGCAACCGAAGGGCCGGCGCCCATGATGCCGCCGCGGCTGGCCGCGGATGCGGCCAAGCACGCCGAGTTGGCCGAGCAGGAGGCCGACCAGGCGTTGCGCGCCGAGGACGAGGCCCGCCTCAGGTTGGACAGATCCGCGGCGGCGGCCGGG
>JBEQBS010000316.1:0-3975 GCA_041639675.1 Rubritepida sp.
CCGTGCCAGGGAGATGCCCCGCCGGTGCCGTCACTGAGTGACGGGAAGATGACAAAAGATTGATCCGGCCGGGCCGCGCAGACACGGTTTGTCACGAGGCCGCAAGCCGCCGTCACACGCGCTGGCCGACCATGCCGGCTCCAACCCGGAGGCCCTCAGATGCGCCGCATCATCCTTGTCCTGCCCCTCCTTGCCGGCTTCGGCGCGGGAACCGCATTCGCCCAGCCCCATCAGGGGCACCATGGCGCTCAACCTGCGCCTGCGGGCGCCGCGGCGCCCTCCACCCTCGCCTTCATGGAGGCGAATGACCGCATGCACCGCGACATGGCGATCGCCTACACCGGCAATGCCGACCGGGACTTCGCCGCGGGCATGATCCCGCACCATGAGGGGGCTGTGGCCATGGCCCGCATCGTGCTCCAGCACGGCCGCGACCCCGAGGTGCGGGCGCTGGCCGAGTCCATCATCCGCGACCAGGAGCGCGAGATCATGCAGTTGCGCGCCATCCTGCGCCGCCTGCCCGGCGGCTGAACGGAGGCTGCGTCAGCCGGCCGCCTGCGGGGCGGCCGGCCGCAGCGACGCCCAGGCCAGCAGCGCCACCCCGCAGACGATGGCGACGTCCGCCATGTTGAAGGTCGGCCAGTGCCAGCCGCCGTAGTGCCAATCCAGGAAATCCACCACGGCGCCGATCCGCACCCGGTCCAGAATGTTCCCGGCGGCGCCGCCGATTACCAGGCCCAGCCCCACCGCCTCGGCCCGCAGCGCGCTGCGCCACAGCCAAGCGAGGAGCATCGCCACCACGGCCAGCTTGATCGCCACCAGGATCCACACGTTGTCCGCCAAGCCGTCGCGGAACATCCCGAAGGTGACGCCGGTGTTGAAGCCCAGGCGCAGGTTCCACACGGGCAGCACCTCCATCACCACCTGGTAGGGCGGCCACAGCGCCGCCAGCGCCCAGAGCTTGGTGGCCTGGTCCACCAGGAAGGCCGCGGTGGCGGCGAGCAGGCCGAGGGTGCGATGGGTCATCCGAGCCTCGCGAGGAAGGGGAGTGCTTCGAGGAACCACGTGGCGAGGCGGCCGAGTTCGCCCGTCGCCATGGCGAGGCCGAAGGCCAGCATGAGGGCGCCGGAGGCGAGCTGCAGCACCCGCCCGGCCCGGCCGAGCCGGCGCAGCCGCGCCATGGCGGCCGGCAGGTAGAAGGCCGCCAGCAGGAACGGCACGCCCAGGCCGAGCGAATAGGCGGCCAGCAGGCCGGCGCCCGCGCCCGGCGTCAGCGCCGCGGCGGTCAGCACCGCCGCCAGCACAGGGCCGATGCACGGCGTCCAGCCGAAGCCGAAGGCCACGCCGATCACTGTGGCGGAGGCCGGGCCACCGCCCTCAGCCCGGGCGCGCAGGCGCAGGTCGCGCATCAGGGGCGAGAGGCGCAGCACGCCCATCTGCACCAGCCCCATGGCGGCGACCAGCAGCCCCGCGGCCACCGTCAGCTCGCCCGACCAGCGGCGCAGCAGCCCGCCCAGCGCGGTGGCGCCCAGGCCCAGCGCCACGAAGACCGCGGTGAAGCCGAGCACGAAGAAGGCCGAGAGCCGCAGGGCGCGCCACCGCTCGGCGCGCGCCGTGGCGAGGTCGGTGCCCGCCACCCAGGCGACGTAGCCCGGCACCAGCGGCAGCACGCAGGGCGACAGGAAGGACACCATGCCGCCGGCGAAGGCCAGCAGCAGGCCGAAGGCCGAGAGGTCGAGCGTCATCCCGTGGGCAGGCCCAGCAGCAGGCGCAGCTTCTGCACGGCCACCTCGTCGGGTTCCTTGTAGTCCAGCGTCCCGGAGAAGCGGCCGCGCGCGTCCAGCAGGAAGGTGCTGGCCGTGTGGTCCATGGTGTAGCCGCCGCCTTCCAGCGGGATGCGGCGCGCCATCACGCGGAAGGCCCGCATCGCCGCCTCGACCTGCGCGCCGCTGCCGGTCAGGGCGCGGATGCGCGGGTCGAACAGCTCCATGTAGCGCGCCAGCTGCTCCACCGTGTCGCGCTCGGGGTCCACCGTGACCAGCAGCCAGTGCATGCGGTCGGCGGCGGGGCCCAGCGCCTCCATGTAGGCGGCGAAGTCGCCCAGCGTGGTGAGGCAGACATCCGGGCAATGGGTGAAGCCGAAGAACGCCGCCACCGGCTTGCCGAGGAAGTCGCGCTCCGTCACCGCGCGGCCGCGGTGGTCCACCAGGCTGAACGGCCCGCCGATCGGCAGCGAGGCCGGGCCGGTGGCGACGGGCGGGCGCGGCGGGGCCAGCGGGCCATCCCGCAGCGCCCAGCCCGAGGCCAGCGCCAGGGAAAGGAAGGCGACGGCGCCCCAGAGGACGCGGCGCAGGCGGCGCAGCCCGGTCACGGGCGCGCCGCCGGCGGCAGGAGGGGCCGCACCAGCGCGGCGAAGCGGTCGAACTCCAGCACGCCGCGGTGCAGCCGACCGCCGATCAGGAAGGAGGGCGTGGCGTTCACGCCATGCTCGCGCTCGGCATCCACCCGCATGCGCATGATGGCGCCGAGGAAGGCGGTGTCCGCCCAGCATTGCTCCAGCCGCTCGCCCGGCAGCCCGGCGAGCGCGGCGTAGCGGCGCAGCGCCGCGCGCGGGTCTGCGGAATGCGCCCAGTTCTCCTTCTGGGCATAGACCAGGGAGACGAGGGGTTCGAAGCGCTCCGGCCCCGCGCAACGGACCATGGCGGCGGCGTCCAGCGCCGCACGGTCCAGCGGGAAGTCGCGCAGCACGAAACGCACCAGCCCCGGCTCGATGAAAGCCGCGCGGATGCGCGGGAAGACGTCGTTGTGGAAGCGCGCGCAGTTGCCGCAGGTCAGCGAGTGGAACTCCACCACCGTCACCGGGGCGTCCGCGCGGCCGATGGCGCGCTCGCCGGGCATGGCCGCCTGCGCCTGCGCGCGGAGCGCCAGGCCGGAGAGCAGCAGGGCAGGCAGCAGGGGGCGCCGGCGCCAGGCCATCGCGTCGCGCATCAATCGAAGATCTCCTTCAGCCAGGACTTGCGGCGGCCGTGGTGCCCGCCCTTGCCATGCGCCCAGCCCTGCGGCGGCGGGCGGTGCTGCGGCGCCGGCGTCATCCAGGCCGAGGGCTGCGGCGGCGGCGACTGCGGCAGCGGGGCCGGCGGCTGGCCGACGCGCTCGATGATCTTGTCCAGCTCGCCGCGGTCCAGCCAGACGCCGCGGCATCGCGGGTAGTAGTCAATCTCGATGCCCTGGCGCTCGCTCATCGCCAGCGGCGCGGCGCAGCGGGGGCAGTCGAAGGGTGCGGTCATGGGAGTCTCTCCTCACTGGGCCGAGATGGCGATGCTGCCGGGCCTGTCCACCTGCGAGGCGGCCGGCATGTGCGTGCGCGCTCATGCCCCCGGCTTCCAGCGCAGCAGGCGCAGGGCGTTGAGCGTGACCAGCACCGTGGCGCCGGTGTCGGCCAGGATGGCGGGCCACAGGCCGGTGACGCCGAGCACCGTGGTGACGAGGAAGACCAGCTTCAGCCCGATGGCCACCGCCACGTTCTGCCGGACATTGGCCATGGTGGCGCGCGACAGCCCCACCAGTTCCGGCACGCCCGCCACGCGGTCGCGCAGCACGGCGGCGTCCGCGGCCTCCAGCGCCACGTCGGTGCCCCCGCCCATGGCGATGCCCACCGTCGCGGCGGCCAGGGCCGGGGCGTCGTTGATGCCGTCGCCGACCATCGCCACCGGCCCGGCCGCCTTCAGCGCCGCGATCTCGCGCAGCTTGTCGGCGGGCAGCAGCTCGGCCCGCGCCTCCAGCCCCAGCCCGGCGGCGATGGCCGCGCCCGTGCGGGCGTTGTCGCCGGTCAGCATCACCGCCGCCACGCCCTGGGCGCGCAGCGCGGCGATGGCGGCCGCCGCGTCCTCCCGCGGCTCGTCGCGCAACGCAAGGAGGCCGAGCAGCACCGGCGCGGCGCCCTCCGGCATGTGGGACACCACGGCCACAGTGTTG
>JBEQBS010000317.1:0-3971 GCA_041639675.1 Rubritepida sp.
TGCGCCGTCCCGGCCCGCGCAGCAGCCGCGCGCCGGGGCCCAGCAGGGCGGCCAGCTCGGCGCCGTCCGGGTCCTCGCCGGCCAGGGCCACCAGGGCGGGCTCGCCCCCCAGGGCAGCGATGTTGCGCGCCACGTTGCCGGCGCCGCCGGCCATGCTGTCGCGCCGCGCCAGCCGCACCACCGGCACCGGCGCCTCCGGCGACAGGCGCTCGGCCGCGCCGTAGAGGAAGCGGTCCAGCATGGCGTCGCCCAGCACGGCGACGCGGCGGCCCTCCAGCGGCGTCATGCCGCGCGCGCCTTCCACCATTCCACCCAGCGTTCCAGCCCCTGCTCCAGCGTGGTGGTGGGCGCCCAGCCGAAGTCGCGCCCCATGGCGGAGACATCGGCGAAGGTGGCGGGCACGTCGCCGGGCTGCATGGGCAGCAGCTCCTTCGCCGCCCGCACGCCCAGCAGGCGCTCCAGGGTGCTCACCAGCGTGCCCAGTTCCTCCGGGCGCGAGTTGCCGATGTTGTAGAGGCGGTGCGCGGGCGCGGCCGGCGGGTGGTCCAGCACCGCCAGGATGCCGGCGACGATGTCCTCCACGAAGGTGAAGTCGCGGCGCATGCGGCCCTCGTTGAAAAGGCGGATGGGGCGGCCCTGCGTCATGGCCTCGGTGAAGAGCCACACCGCCATGTCGGGCCGGCCCCAGGGGCCGTAGACGGTGAAGAAGCGCAGGCCCGTCAGCGCCAGGCCGTAGAGGGCGCAGTAGCTGTCGGCCATCACCTCGCCCGCCTTCTTGGTGGCGGCGTAGAGGGAGGCCGGGTGGTCCGTGCGGTCCTCCTCCCGGAAGGCGCCCTCCGCCCGGGAGCCATAGACGGAGGAGGTGGAGGCATAGACGGCGTGGCGCACCCGCCCCCCGGCGCGGCGGATGCCCTCCAGGATGGAGAGCTGGCCGGTGACGTTGGCCGCGGTGTAGGCGAAGGGCTGCTCCAGCGACCAGCGCACCCCGGCCTGGGCGCCCAGATGCGCCACGCGGTCCGGGCGCTCGGCGTCGAAGAGGTCCAGCACGGCCGCGTGGTCGGCCAGGTACAGCCGATGGAAGCGGAACTGGCCGGGGCGGGCGCCCTGCGTCATCGCCGCCAGCCGGGCCTGCTTCAAGGCCGGGTCGTAGTAGGGGTTGAGGTTGTCCAGCCCCACCACCTCCTCGCCCCGCGCCAGCAGGGCGCGGACCAGGTGCGCGCCGATGAAGCCCGCGGCGCCGGTGACGAGGATGGGCATGCCGCGCCCCATACAGGCGGCGGGCGGCCGGGGGAAGCCGGTTGCGTGCCCCCCGCCCCCATGCGATGTGCCGCGGCGATGAAGACGGTACGCGCCCGGGCGCCGCTCCGCCTCGGCCTGGCCGGGGGCGGGACGGACCTTTCCCCCTTCTGCGACGAGCACGGCGGCAACGTGCTCAACGTCACCATCAGCGTCTATGCCCGCGCGATGATCGAGGGGCGCGCCGATGGCCGCCTGCGCTTCGAGGCGATGGACATGGACGCGGCGGAGGAGCACGCGGAGGCCCCGCCGCCGGGCGGCGAGGGGCTCTCGCTGCACCGCGCCGTGCATGCGCGCATCCTGCGCGACTTCCATGGTGGCCGCCCTCTGCCCGTCACCGTGCGCTCCGCCGTGGATGCGCCGCCGGGCTCGGGGCTGGGCTCCTCCTCCGCGCTGGTGGTGGCGCTGGTGCAGGCCTATGCCGAGTTCCTGGCGCTGCCGCTGGGCTCCTACGACGTGGCGCGCCTGGCCTATGAGGTCGAGCGGCTAGAGCTGGGCATGGCCGGCGGCCGGCAGGACCAGTACGCCGCGGCCTTCGGCGGCTTCAACTTCATGGAGTTCCTGCCCGGCGACCGCGTGATCGTGAACCCGCTGCGCGTGCACGAGGCGCATGCGCTGGAGCTGGAAAGCTCCCTGCTGGTCTGCCACACCGGGCGCTCGCGCGTCTCCTCCGCCATCATCGAGCAGCAGACCGCCGGGCTGCGCGCCCATGCCGGGGACGCGATGGCGGCGATGGCGCAGATCAAGCAGGACGCCCAGGACATGAAGCTGGCGCTGCTGAAGGGCGACGTGCGCGGCATCGCCGCCGTGCTCGGGCGCTCCTGGGCGGCGAAGAAGCGCACCGCCGGCGGCGTCTCCAACGCCGTGATTGATGGCGTGTACGAGCGCGCGCTGGGGCTGGGCGCCTGGGCCGGCAAGATCTCCGGCGCCGGGGGCGGCGGCTTCATGATGCTCCTGATGCCGCCCGAGCGCCGCCCCGCCATCGCCCGCGACCTCGCCGAGCACGGGCTGACGGTGATGCCCTTCGGCTTCACCCTGGCCGGCGCCGAATCCTGGACCCTGCCCGCATGAGCACCGACATCAAGGACTACGTCTCGCGCTCCGTCGCCGTGCTGGAGGCGATGCGCGACGACCCCGCCATCCTGGAACGCATCGGCGCCGCGGCGGCGCTGTGCGAGCGCGCGATCCGTGCCGGCGGCAAGGTGCTGTTCTGCGGCAATGGCGGCAGCGCGGCCGATGCCCAGCACCTGGCGGGCGAGCTGGTGAGCCGCTTCATGTACGACCGCCCCGGCATGGCCGGCGTGGCGCTGACGGTGGACACCTCCATCCTCACCGCCATCGGCAACGACTACGGCTATGAGCGCGCCTTCGCCCGGCAGGTGGAGGCCATCGGCCGCGCCGGCGACGTGCTGGTGGCCATCTCCACCTCCGGCCGCTCGCCCAATGTCATCGCCGCCATGGAAGCCGCGCGCGCGCAGGGCATCGGCACCGTGGCCCTCACCGGGCGCGACGGCGGCGGCATGGCCGCGCTGGCCGATGTGGAGGTGCGCGTGCCCAGCGCGGTGACGCCGCTGATCCAGCAGGGGCACCTGGTGGCCGGCCACCTGCTGTGCCTGCTGCTGGAGGAGGCGATCCATCCCCGTGGCTGAGCCCGCCCGGCAATGCGTCATCCTGGTCGGCGGCCTCGGCACGCGGCTGGGGGAGCTGACGCGGCACACGCCCAAGCCGCTGCTGCCGGTGGATGGCCGCCCCTTCCTGGAGCTGCTGCTGGCCGAGGCGGCGCGCCACGGCTTCGACCGCATCGTGCTGCTGGCCGGCCACCTGGGCGGGCAGGTGGTGGAGCGCTTCGCCGGCCCGCGCCGCATCGGCGGCCGCGCGGTGACGGTGGAGGTGGTGGTGGAGCCCGAACCCGCCGGAACGGGGGGCGCGCTGCGCTTCCTCCTCCCGGTGGCGGAGGAGCACTTCCTGCTGATGAACGGCGACAGCTGGTTCGACCTGGACCTGCGCGCCTTCGCCCATGCCGCCGGCCCGGCGCCGGTGCGCATGGCGCTGCGCCCGGTGGCCGATGCCTCGCGCTTCGGCACGGTGGAGCTGGAGGGCGGGCTGGTGCGCCGCTTCCGCCCGCGCGGCGACGCCGCGGGCGGGCTGATGAATGCCGGCATCTACCTGATGCGGCGCGAGGTCATCGCGCGGGTGGAGCGCACCCCGTGCTCGCTGGAGGGCGACGTCTTCCCCGTGCTGGCCGCCGAGGGCGCCATCGAGGGGCAGGTGCGCGACAGCTTCCTGCTGGACATCGGCGTGCCCGACGACTACGCCGCCGCGCCGGCCCTGCTGGACCGCCACCGCCGCCGCCCGGCCCTGGTGCTGGACGCCGCGGCCCTGGCCGCGCCGGATGCCGCCGCGCGCATCGCCGCCGCCAATGCCGCCGGGCACTACGCCCTGGCGCTGGCGGCGCCCACCGCCGCGCTGGACGCCGCGCTGGCGGCGCAGGGCGCCCACCTGGATGGCTGGGCGGCGGATGCCGCCGCCCTGGCGCGGGACTGGCCGCTGGCCTGACTGTCTGCCTCAAAAGCCTGTGGCGCGTGGTGGGCTGGATATGATTCGCTGGATGGTGTCCTGCGAAGGAGGCCATCATGTGGACGGCGGAGAGCCGGAAGCGCCACGCGCGGTTGGGT
>JBEQBS010000318.1:0-3936 GCA_041639675.1 Rubritepida sp.
AGGGGCAGGGCGGCCAGCGGCCCCAGCAGCCCCACCGCCACCAGCGCGCCGCCGGCGCCGAACAGCCAGGCCGCCCCCAGCATGAAGGCCGGCGCCACCGCCGAGCCCAGGTAGCCCGCGAAGGTGTGCAGCGAGAAGGCGCGGCCCACATGCGCCTCGCCGATGCTGCCGCCCAGGATGGCGTAGTCCGCCGGGTGGTAGACGGCGTTGGCGAGGCCCGCGAGCACGGCCGCCGCCAGCAGCCCGGCATGGTTGCCCATGAGGCCCGCCACCACGAAGGCGAGGCCGCCGAGCAGCAGGCCGCCCACCAGCGCCCGGCGCGGCCCGAAGCGGTCCACCCAGAAGCCCATCGGCGCCTGGGTCAGCGCGCTGACCAGGTTGAACAGCGTCAGCACCAGGCCGAGCTCGATGAAGGTGACATCGAAGGATTCGCGCAGCAGCGGGAAGAGCGGCGGCAGGGCCAGGATGTGGACGTGCGAGACGAAATGCGCGCCCGAGACGCTGGACAGGATGCGGCGTTCCTCGCGCGCGAAGCTCATGGGCGTGGTTCCTCCGCCGGCAGCATGGCAGGGCGGCGCCGGGACGGCCACCCGCACGCCAAGCGGGCCAGTCCGGCGTGGGGTGACGCAGCCGAGCGCCGCCCCGCCCACCACCAGAGGCGCAACGGCGCAGCCGAGCGCCGGCCATCCGGAGCCCACCTTCCAGGACCGTCGTCGCGCCCGCAGGATGCGCGCGCACGGCGCGCGCCGGCACCCTTCAGGGTGCCGAAGCCAAGGCGGGCGGATGCCCGCCGCCCGGCGTAGCCATGTGGCCCGCAGGGCCACATGGCGATGAGGGCACGACAACACGCATTGAGGCGGCTCCGCCGCCTCAATGCGCCTCCGCCCAGTTGCGGCCGTGGCCGATCTCCACCAGCAGCGGCACGCGCAGGGTGGCCACGCCCTCCATCACGCCCTTCAGCAGGGCGGCGGTGGCGTCCACCTCCCCCTCGGGCACCTCCAGCACCAGCTCGTCATGCACCTGCAGCAGCAGGCGGGCGGACAGCCCGGCATCGCGCAGGGCGCGCGGCACGCGGACCATGGCGCGCTTGATGACCTCGGCGGCGCCGCCCTGGAAGGGGGCGTTGATCGCCTGGCGCTCGGCGCCGGCGCGGAAGGCGGGGTTGCGGTCGTCTATGTTGCGGATCCACAGCCGCCGCCCGAAGGGGGAGAGCACGTACTTGTTCTGGCGCGCCTCCTCCTTGATGCGCTCCATCGCCGCCAGGATGCCGGGGTAGCGGGCGAAATAGGCGTCAATCACCCCCTTGGCCTCGCCGGTGGGGATGCCCAGGCGGCCGGCGAGCCCGAAGGCGCTCATGCCGTAGATGATGCCGAAGTTCAGCGTCTTGGCGCGGCGGCGGGCTTCCTTGTCCACGCCCTCCAGCGGCAGGCCGAAGATGTCGGCCGCGGTGCGGGCATGGATGTCCTGCCCGGCGTTGAAGGCCTCCACCAGCGAGGGCACCTCGGCCAGGTGCGCCAGCAGCCGCAGCTCGATCTGGGAATAGTCGGCGGCCATCAGCACGTGCCCATCCTCGGCGATGAAGGCGCGCCGCAGCCGCGCGCCCTCCTCGGTGCGGATGGGGATGTTCTGCAGGTTGGGCTCGGTGCTGCTCAGCCGCCCCGTGGAGGTGATGGCCATGGAGAAGTCGGTGTGCACGCGCCCATCGGCGGCGATCTGCGCCGTCAGCCCCTCCACATAGGTGGATTTCAGCTTGGCCAGCTGGCGCCATTCCAGCACGGCGCGCGGCAGGGCGTGGCCCTGGGCGGCCAGGTCCTCCAGCACGGCGGCATCGGTGGAATAGGCGCCGGTGGCCTTGGACTTCCTGCCCCCCTTCAGCCCCATCTCGCCGAACAGGATTTCGCCGAGCTGCTTGGGCGAGCCGATGGCGAAGGGCCGCCCGGCCAGCTCATGCGTGCGCGCCTCCAGCACCACCAGCCGCTCGCTGAAGTCGGCGCCGATGCGCTCCAGCTCGGCGCGGTCCAGCCTGATGCCGGCCTGCTCCATCGCCATCAGCACCGGCACCATGCGGCGCTCCACCTGCTCGTAGGTGGCCAGGGCCTTCTCCGGCAGCAGCCGGGGCCTGAGCAGCCGCCACAGGCGCAGCGTCACGTCGGCGTCCTCGGCGGCATAGGCCGTGGCCTTGTCCAGCGGCACCTGGGCGAAGGGGATGCGCGCGCGCCCGGTCCCCGTCACCTCGTTGTAGGACAGGCAGGTGTGGCCCAGGTGCAGCTGCGCCAGCTCGTCCATGCCATGCCCGTTGCGCCCGGCATCGAGCGCGTAGGAGACGAGCATCACGTCGTCGAAGGGGGCCACGCGCAGCGCGCCGTTCTGCGCCTGCGCCAGCACCTCCAGGTCGTACTTGGCGTTCAGCAGCAGCTTGAGGACCGTGGGGTCCTCCAGCACCGGGCGCAGCGCGGCCACGGCGTCGTCCAGCGGGATCTGGCGCGGCGCCTCGCCCGGCATGGCGGCGCCCTCCCCGCCGAGGCCGCTCAAGGCGCCCTGCGCCGCGGCGCCTGGGTCTCCGGCGCCGATGCCGTGGCGCAGCGGCACATAGGCGGCCTCGCCCGGCGCCACGGCCAGGCAGATGCCGATGACGCGCGCATGCAGCGCGTCCAGGCTGTCCGTCTCGGTGTCCAGCGCCAGCACGCCGGTCTCGCGCGCGCGCAGCACCAGCTGGTTCAGCGCGTCGAGGTCCTGGATGGTGCGGTAGGGGCCGAAGGGCAGGGCCGACACGTCCACCGGCGCGGCGGGCGCGGGGGCGGCGGGCTTGCGGAAATCCTGCCTGCCCTCGGCGGCCGCCCCCAGCCCGGTGCGGCCGAGGATGGAGCGGAAGTTGTTCTCCTCCAGGAAGGCGCGCAGCCGCGCCGGCTCGGGCGCGCGCGTCGCCAGCGCCTCGATCGGCTGGGGCAGGGGGGCGTTCTCGTCCAGCGTGACGAGGCGCAGCGAGATGCGCGCGTTCTCGACGTTGGCCAGCAGCGTTTCCCGCCGCTTGGGCTGCCTGATCTCGCCCGCGCGGCTCAGCAGGGATTCGAGGTCGCCGTATTCGGCCAGCAGCGATGCTGCGGTCTTCACGCCGATGCCGGGCACGCCGGGCACGTTGTCCGTCGCATCCCCGGCCAGGGCCTGCACCTGGGCCACCAGGGCGGGCGGCACGCCGAACTTCTCCATCACCTGGGCCTCGCCGATCTCGGCGCGCTTGATGGGGTCCTGCATCACCACGCCGGGGCGGATGAGCTGCATCAGGTCCTTGTCGCTGCTCACGATCGTCACGCGCCCGCCCTGGGCGGTGAAGGCCCGCGCATAGGCGGCGATCAGGTCGTCGGCCTCGAAGCCCGGCTGCTCCACCTGGGCGACGCCGAAGGCCTCCGTCGCCTCGCGGATCAGGGCGAATTGCGGCACCAGCTCCGGGTCGGGCTCGGGGCGGTGGGCCTTGTACTGGGGGTAGATGTCGCTGCGGAAGGTCCTGCGCGCGGCGTCGAAGACCACGGCCAGGTGGGAGGCCGTGTGCTCGCGCAGGAAGCGCTCCAGCATCTGCGAGAAGCCGAAGACGGCGTTGACCTGCGTGCCGTCCGGCCGCGTCACCGGCGGCAGGGCGTGGTAGGCGCGGAAGATGTAGCCCGACCCGTCCACCAGGACGAGGTGGGGCTGTTCCTGCTCAGTGGTGGTCGTCATGCCCCGCGCCCTCGGCCAGCACGAAGGTGCGCGAGCAATAGGGGCAGGTGACTTCCCCGCCCTCGATCCGCAGCGCCACGCGGGGGTGGCCCAGCGCCACCGAGCCGCCGTCGCACATCGGCGTGCGCGAGGTGACCATGATGCGCTCGGCCGGCGTGACGCCGGGCACGGGGCGGGGGGAGTAGCCGGTGGTCTTGTCGCGCATGGGGTGGGAACATCAGATCG
>JBEQBS010000319.1:0-3908 GCA_041639675.1 Rubritepida sp.
GTTTCGTGCCGCGCGACACGAACGGAGGACCCGCCCATGCTGCCCGAGACCATGCGCATCATCGCCCACGGCACCGGCGGCGGGCCGGAGGTGCTGGCGCCCGCCACCGCGCCGGTACCGGTGCCGGCGGCGGACGAGGTGCTCATCAGGGTGGCCGCGACGGGGGTGAACCGGCCGGACGTGGCGCAGCGCTCGGGCAAGTATCCGCCGCCGCCCGGCGCCTCGCCCATCCTCGGCCTGGAATGCGCGGGCGAGGTGGTGGCGGTGGGCGCGGATGTGCGCCGCTTCCGGGTGGGGGACCGCGTCTGCGCGCTGACCAATGGCGGCGCCTATGCCGAATACTGCGCCGCGCCGGAGGCGCAGGCCCTGCCCTGGCCGGCGGGCTTCGACGCGCTGCGGGCGGCGGCCCTGCCCGAGACCTACTTCACCGTCTGGGCCAACCTCTTCGGCACGGCGCACAGCCCCGGCGGCCGGCTGGCGCCGGGCGAGGCGGTGCTGGTGCATGGCGGCACCTCGGGCATCGGCGTCACCGCCATCCAGCTCGCCAAGGCCTTCGGCGCCACGGTGGTGACGACGGCGGGCAGCGACGCGAAATGCGCCGAGGCGCGGCGCTTCGGCGCCGACCACGCCATCAACTACCGCACGCATGACTTCGCCGAGGAGGTGAAGCGCCTGGTGGGCGGGGTGGACGTGGTGCTGGACATGGTGGGCGCCCCCTATTTCGGCCGCAACCTGCGCTGCCTGCGCATGGATGGCCGCCTCGTGCTCATCGCCTTCCTGGGCGGCGAGATGGCGGAGCAGCTGGACCTGCGCCCCATCATGGTGCGCCGCCTGACGGTGACGGGCAGCACCATGCGCCCGCGCAGCACGGCGCAGAAGGGCGAGATCGCGCGCGCGCTGGAGGAGAAGGTGTGGCCGCTGCTGGCCCGCGGCGAGGCCTGCCCGCACATCCACGCGACCTTCGCGCTGGAGCGCGCGGCTGAGGCGCATGCGCTGATGGAATCCTCCGCGCATGTGGGCAAGATCATGCTGACGGCGTGACCCAGGCGCGCGCCTTCCGCGTCCTGCTGCTGGCGGTGTTCCTGTTCGGCGGCGTCTGGCCGGTGACGAAGCACGCGCTGGCCCAGGCCACGCCGCTGTGGTTCGGCCTCGGCCGCGCCGCGCTGGCGGCGCTGGCGGCGACGGCGGTGCTGGCCGCGCTGGGGCGGCTGCGGCTGCCCGCCCGGCGGGACCGGCCGGCGGTGCTGGCGGTGGGGTTGCTGCAGATCGGCGCCTTCTTCGCCCTGGCCCACCTGGCGCTGGCCTTCGTGCCGGCCGGGCGCACCGCCATCCTGGGCAATGTCACGATCTTCTGGCTGGTGCCGCTGTCCGTGCTGCTGCTGGGCGAGGCGGTCTCGCCCCGCCGCTGGCTGGCGGCGGCGCTGGGGCTGGGGGGCGTGGCGGCGATGACCGGCCCCTGGGCCTTCGACTGGTCGGCGCCGGGCATGCTGCCGGGCCACGGGCTGCTGCTGCTGGCCTCGCTGGCATGGAGCATCGCCATCGTCGCGACCCGGCTGCGCCCGCCCCAGGCGCCGATGGTGGAGCTGCTGCCCTTCATCTTCGGGATCGGCGCGCTGGTGATCCTGCCCTTCGCCCTGGTGCTGGAGCCCGGCGGCGGGGTGGGGCCGGGCGCCTGGCCGGCGCTGCTGTTCATCGGGCTGGTGGCGGCGCCGGTCGGCACCTGGGCCGTGGTGGAATCCGGGCGGCACCTGAATGCGGTGCTGGCCTCGCTGGGCTTCCTGCTGGTGCCGCTGGTGGGGGTGGCGCTGGCGACGCTGTGGCTGCATGAGCCGCTGGGCTGGGACCTGCTGCTGGGCGGCGCGCTGGTGGTGGTTTCCGTCATCGTGGCGGCGAGGGGATGAGGCGATGCGGCTGAACTGCACGGAGATCGGCGAGGGCCCGCCGCTGGTGCTGGTGCACGGGCTGTTCGGCCAGGGGCGCAACTGGGGCGGCATCGCGCGGCAGCTGGCGCGGCGCTTCCGGGTGCTGTCGCCCGACCTGCGCAACCATGGCGACAGCCCGCGCGCCGAGGGCATGTCCTATGCCGCCATGGCGCAGGACCTGGCGGAGACGCTGCATGCGCGCGGCGCAGCGGGCGCCACGGTGCTGGGGCATTCCATGGGCGGCAAGGCCGCGATGGCCCTGGCGCTGCGCCAGCCCGGCCTGGTGGGCCGGCTGGTGGTCTGCGACATCGCGCCGCGGCGCTACGACTCCTCGCTGCGGCCCTTCGTGATGGGCATGCGCGCCCTGCCGCTGGCGGAAGGCATGGCGCGGCGCGAGGCCGATGCCGCGCTGGCCGCCAGCGTGCCCGATGCCGGCATCCGCGCCTTCCTGCTGCAATCGCTGGATGTCGAGGCGCAGCCGCCGCGCTGGAAGCTGGGCCTGGCGGAGATCGCCGCCGGCATGGCGGAGATCGAGGGGTTCGACGCGGCGGGGCGCTTCGACGGCGAGACGCTGGTGATCGCCGGCGCGCGCTCCCCCTACATCCGTGCGGAGGACCACCCGGCCTTCCTGCGGCTCTTCCCGCGCGCGGCCTTCCGCACCGTGGCCGATGCCGGGCACTGGGTGCATGCCGAGAACCCGCGTGGCTTCCTGGCGGTGCTGGAGGAGTGGCTGTGATCACCGGCACATGGGCGGCGCTGCTGGCGCTGCTCTATCTCGCGCTTTCGGGGCTGGTGATCCGCCAGCGCCTCCGCACGCGCACCGCCATCGGCCTGGGCACGGCGGAGGGGCTGCTGCGGGCGTCGCGCGCCCATGGCAACTTCGCCGAATACGTGCCGCTGGCGCTGGTGCTGATGCTGCTGCTGGAGCAGGGCGGGGCGGCGCCCCTCCTGCTGCATGCGCTGGGTGCCGCGCTGCTGCTGGGCCGCGCCAGCCATGCCTGGGGCATCTCGCGCAGCCCGGAGCGGCTGCGCTTCCGGCAGCTGGGCATGCTGGCGACCTTCGGGGTGCTGCTGGTGGCGGCGTTGGCGCTGCTGCTGCGTTGACGCCGCGGCGCGCGGGGCCACCTCGCGCCCATGGAGCTGCCTGACCCCACCCGCGCCGCCGGCCTCCTCCGGCTGCGCGCATTCGCCCCGCGCATGGGCGCCGCCTATGCCCAGGGCCGCAACACGGACCCTGGTCCGGGCGCGCGGCGGGACGTGGCGCGGCTTTCGGCCCATCTGCGCCACCGCCTGCTGCTGGAATCCGAGGTGGTGGGCGCGGCGCTGGAGGAGCACGGGCCGGAGGCGGCGGCGACGTTCATCCAGGAGGTGTTCTGGCGCTCCTACTGGAAGGGCTTCCTCCAGCTGCGTCCGGCCATGTGGGCGGAGTACCGCGCGGGGCTGGCGCAGGACCAGGCGCGGCTGCTCACCAATGGCGGCCTGCGCCGCGCCGTCGGGCAGGCGACGGAAGGCCGCACCGGCATCGCCTGCTTCGACGCCTGGGCGGCGGAGCTGCGCGACCACGCCTGGCTGCACAACCACGCGCGCATGTGGTTCGCGAGCATCTGGATCTTCACCCTGCGCCTGCCCTGGCGCCTGGGGGCGGAGCATTTCCGCCTGCACCTGGCCGATGCCGACGCGGCCTCCAACACCCTGTCCTGGCGCTGGGTGGCGGGCATCCAGACGCCGGGCAAGCACTACCTGGCGCGGGCGGAGAACATCGCGCGCTTCACGGGCGGCCGCTTCGACCCGCGCGGGGAGCTGGACGAGGCGGCGGCCCCGCTGGACGAGCCCGGCCCGCCGCCCCCCGCCCCGCTGGCGGCCCTGCCGCCCCTGCCGGATGGCGAGGTGGCGCTGCTGCTGCACGAGGACGACCTGCACCTGGAGTCCCTGCCGGCGTGGCGCGTGCGCCGCGTCGCCGTCACCGCCGCGCGCGACGACGCCGCG
>JBEQBS010000320.1:0-3923 GCA_041639675.1 Rubritepida sp.
TGATCAGAACCGCGCCAGCGCCGCGCCCCAGGTCAGCCCGCCGCCGATGGCCTCCAGCAGCACCAGGTCGCCGGCCCTGATCCGCCCGTCATTCGCGGCCTCGGCCAGCGCCAGCGGGATGGAGGCGGCGGAGGTGTTGGCGTGCCGGTCCACCGTCACCACCACGCGCTCGCGCGGCAGGCCCAGCTTCTTCCCCATCGCCTCGATGATGCGGATATTGGCCTGGTGCGGCACCAGCCACTGCACGGCCTCGCGCCCCAGCCCGTTGGCGAGCAGCGCCTCATCCACCACCGCGGCCAGCTTGGTCACGGCGTGCTTGAACACCTCGCGCCCCGCCATGCGCAACGGGCCGGTGGTGCCTTCCACATGCAGGATGCCGGCCTGCCGCCCATCGGCGTGCAGGTGGGTGGAAAGGATGCCGCGCTCCCCCGCCTCGGCCCGCAGCACCACGGCGCCGGCGCCATCGCCGAACAGCACGCAGGAGGCGCGGTCGCTCCAGTCCAGGATGCGCGAATACACCTCCGTGCCGATCACCAGCGCGGTGCGGGCATTGCCGCCGCGCAGCAGCGCATCGGCGACGGACAGCGCATAGACGAAGCCGGTGCAGGCGGCGGAGACGTCGAAGCCGAAGCCGCGCTCCATCCCCAGCAGGGCCTGGATGCGCACGGCGGTGGAGGGGAAGGCGCTGTCCGGCGTGGCGGTGGCGACGATGATGGCGTCCACCTCCGAGGCATCCACCCCCGCCGCGGCAAGGGCCCTGCGCGCGGCCTCGGCGCCCAGGCCGGCGGCGGTGTCCCCCGGCCCGGCCAGGTGCCGCTGGCGGATGCCCGAGCGCTCGGTGATCCACTCATCCGTGGTGTCCAGGCCGAAGCGCGCGGCCAGGGCGGCGTTGGACACGACATCGGCCGGCAGGTGCCCGCCGCAGCCCAGGATGCGCGATCGGAGCATGGGTCAGTCCCCGGCGACCGGGGCCTCGGCCAGCCGGGCCAGCCCCTCGCGGATGGTGGTGGTGAAGCCGTGCGTGACCATGTCCATCGCCACGTCCACGGCATGGGCGAAGCCGGTGGCGTCCGTCCCGCCATGGGACTTCACGACCACGCCGTTCAGCCCCAGCAGGATGGCGCCGTTGTAGCGCCGCGGGTCCATCCACTCGCGCAGGCGCTCCAGCGCCGGGCGCGCCAGCAGGTAGCCGATGCGCGCCAGCAGCGAGGAGGTGAAGACCTGCCGCAGCAGGTCGCGCATCAGCTTCAGTGCGCCCTCGCCGGTCTTGAGCGCGACATTGCCGGTGAAGCCGTCCGTCACCACCACGTCCACCGTGCCGGCGGCGATGTCGTGCCCCTCCACGAAGCCGTGGAAGGCGAGGCCGGGCTGGGCGCGCAGCACTTCCGCGGCCTCCTTCACCCGGTCGTCGCCCTTCAGCTCCTCGCTGCCCACGTTCAGCAGGCCAAGCGTCGGCGCCGGCAGGCCGAGCACGGCGCGGGCGAAGGCGTCGCCCATGATGGCGAACTCCACCAGGTTGCGCGCGTCGCACTGCACGTTGGCGCCCAGGTCCAGCATCACCACGTCGCCGCGGGCGGAAGGGGTGATGGCGGCCAGCGCCGGCCGGCTGATCTCCGGCATGGTCTTGATGACGATCTTGGCCAGCGCCAGCAGCGCGCCGGTGTTGCCGGCCGAGACGACGGCCGCCGCCTCCCCCCGCGCGACCGCGTCAATGGCGATGCGCATGGAGGAGTTGCGCAGCCGCAGCGCCTGCGTGGGCTTCATGTCGCCGGGGATGGCGTCGGGCGCGTGGCGCAGCGCGGCGCGCGCCGCCACGGCCGGGCGGGCCGCGACCATCGGCCCCAGCCGCGCCTCGTCGCCGACGATGAGGAAGGAGGCGCCGGGGTGGCGTTCCGCCGCCAGCACCAGCCCATCCAGCACCGCCTCCGGCGCGCGGTCGCCGCCCATGGCGTCCACCGCCAGGGAGAAGCGCCGCGGCGCGGCCTCGGCAGGAAGCGTCACGTTCACGCCGGCCTTGCCGCCTTACAGGCGGACGACGCCCTTCACGGCGTCGGCCGCGACGACTTCCTTGCCATCATAATGGCCGCAGGAGGCGCAGACATGGTGCGGGCGCTTCAGCTCGCCGCAGTTGCTGCACTCCAGGCCCGTCACCTTCTCCAGCGCGTGGTGCGAGCGGCGCATGCCCATGCGGGAGGGCGAGGACTTCTTCTTCGGGACGGCCATGGCGGCTGCCTTTCAACTCGGATTCGGCGGGCGGATGCCCAAGCGGGAACCACCGCAGGCAGGTGCCCCCGGCAGGAAGCGGGGCGGATAGCACCCCCGCCCCCCCAGGGCAACCTACCCCTTGGGCTTCAGCCCCGCGAGCGCCGCGAAGGGGCCATGCGCGCCGCCCGCATGCTCGGCGGGAATCTCGGCGCCCGGCGCACGCGGATAGGGGTCCAGCCCCAGCGCCAGCTGCTGCACCAGCTCCTCCCCCAGATCCACGACGCCGGATTCGTCGCTGGGGATGTCGTCCGGGTCGTCGTCGCCGTCGCTCGGCTCCTCGCCGGGCGGCAGCAGGCGCCAGGCGAACTCCTCCTCCACCACCGCCGGCAGCGGCGCCAGCGTCACGACGCATTCTTGCGTCACGGCGCCGCGTAGCCGGCCCGTCACGCCGATCCGCCCGCCGCCGGCCGGCTTCAGCGCCAGCTCGGCCTCCAGCGATTCCACCGCCGGCAGGCCCAGCCGCGTGGCGATGGCGGGCAGCGCCTCCGCCGGGGCGGCCAGGCGCAGGCGCTTGCCGCCGGCGGGCACGTTGGCCAGCACCAGCGGGTGGGTCCATTCGGGGCTCATGCGAAGCGGGCCTCCCCGGCCTTGAAGGCGTCCATTCCCTGCGCGTCCAGCGCGGCGGCGGCGGCGGCGGCATGGGCGGCCACGGCCTCCGGCCCGCCCTCCGGCGCGGAACCGGCCGCAGCCCAGGCGTTGCGGCGCAGCGCATCGGCCAGTGCCGGCAGGTCGCCCGCATCCAGCGCGGCGCCATAGGCCTCGGCACGGCCCTGGAAGCCTTCCCACAGCCCCTTCACCTTCTTGCCCACCGAAAGGTCGCCCACCCCCATCTCCCGCAGGGTCACGTCCATGTCGCTGAACATGGCGTCGAACACCGCCTGGGCCAGGGCATCGGCCTCGGCCGTGCGCTCGCGGCGGATGCGGCGGATCAGCAGGCCCGCATGCAGGCACACCATCTCGAACCGGCCGGCCGCGGTGTCGGGCACGCCGCAGGCTTCGTACAGCCGCGGCTGCCGCGCCGCGCCGACGCAATGCCCATACAGCGCGAAGCCCTGGCGCTCGAAGCGCGGGCGGCGGAACAGCGAGGAAAGGCCCATCGGCGCCCTGTCATGCGAAGGGCCGCGCGATTGACCGCGCGTGCCCTGTGTCGGTATGCCGCGCAGATGGCCCGCGCACCCCGCATCGTCAACATCGCCCTGATTCCCATGATCGGCGTGCTGGGGGCCTGCGCCTACCTGCCCCCGCTGCCCGAGCGCCCGCGCGACGTCTTCACCACCCCCGTCATCCCGCGCGGCCATGCCGTGCCGGAGGAGGTGCTGGCGCAGATCACCCCCAACGTCTCCACCCGGCAGGACGTGCAGGCGCTGCTGGGCTCGCCCAGCCACAGCGGCACCTTCAGCGACGAGACCTGGTACTACATCAGCAGCCGCACCCAGCAGCGCCCGGCCCGCAACCTGGCGGTGCGCGACCAGCAGGTGGTGGTGGTGGAGTTCGCGCCCAACGGCACCGTCACCGGCACGCGCCGCATCGGCCAGGCGGAGATGCCGCGGGTGGACGCCGTCTCGCGCGAGACGCCCACGCCGGGGAACGAGCGCACCATCCTGCAGGCCCTGTTCGGCAACATCGGGCGGCTGGGCCCCAACCCGGCGGACAGCAGC
>JBEQBS010000321.1:0-3904 GCA_041639675.1 Rubritepida sp.
CGATCGCGCGGTGCGACATCGGTAGCTGCTCCGTGCATCCGAAGGACAGGGAATCAGCCAACCGGACGCAACACAAGACACCCGCGCACAGGTCTCCTAGGCCCCTGCCACGATGGCCATCAGATGGGTTCCAAGGGCCCATGGCCCTTGGCGGGTGGGGTCCGGGGAGGGCGGCGCCCTCCCCGCGCCCGCCCTCACCCCTGCAGGAACGGGTTCGTCCGCCGCTCCGTCCCGAAGTCGCTGCCTGGGCCGTGGCCGCAGATGAAGCGCATGTCGTCGCCCAGCGGCAGCAGCTTGGTGGTGATGGCCTGGATCAGCGCGTCATGGTCGCCATAGGGGAAGTCGGTCCGGCCGATCGAGCCCTGGAACAGCACGTCGCCCACGATGGCGAAGCGCAGCGCCTCCGACACGAAGACCACGCTGCCCGGCGAATGCCCTGGGCAATGCAGCACGCTGAAGGGAAGGCCGGCGATCGTCACCGCATCGCCTTCCTTCAGCCACTGGTCGGGCGTGACGTTGCGCGCGCCGTGGATGCCATAGGCGCTGCCCTGCTGCTCCAGATGGTCCAGCAGCATGCGGTCGGCGGGGTGCGGTCCGATGATGGGCACGCCGCCGGCGCGTTCCCTCAGCTCGGCGGCGCCGCCGGCATGGTCAATGTGGCCGTGCGTGAGCAGGATCTGCGCCAGCGCCAGTCCTTCGGCCTCCAGCGCGCCCAGGATGGTGTCCACGTCGCCGCCGGGGTCCACCACCGTGGCCTGCCGCGCGGCGTCGTCCCAGAAGATGGAGCAGTTCTGCCCGAAGGGCGTGACGGGGATGATGGCGGCCTTCAGGGCCATGGCAGGGGGTCCTCCGCGCCGGCGTTGCGCCGTGCGGAGGGATGTGCCCGCCTTACCAGCGCCGGTCCAGATCCCGGCGCTCGCGCTCCAGCTGGCGGCGTTCGCGCTCCAGCTCGCGCTCGCGCTCGGCGATGCGGCGCTCATCGGCGCGGTAGCCGCGGCGCTCGGCACTGTCGGGGATGCCGTCGCCATCGCGGTCGCGCCGATAGGCGCGGCGCTCGTCGCGGTCGTCAATGCCGTCGCGGTCGCGATCCACGATGCGGCGCTGGTTCTCCTGCCAGTCCGGCACGCCGTTGCGGTTGCGGTCATCCGGGTTGGCCTGCGGGATCAGCCCGGGGGCCACCTGCTGGATGATGGTGCCGAGGTCCTGCGCCTTCGCGGCCGGGGCTGCGAGAGCGAGGAGCGCGGCGCCGAGGATCAGCGGGCGCATCGGCCTACTGCCGGCGGTTCGAGGGCACGCCATGGCCCTGGCGGATCAGCTCGGCGCGCTCGCGCTCCCAGGCCCGGCGCTCCTGCTCGCGCAGCGCGTCGTAGGAGGCGCGGTCCATCGCGGTGGGCGCCGTGTAGGTCATCGGCGGCGCCTGCATCGCCATGGGTGCCACGGGCGGCATCGGCGCCAGGGCCGGCTGGCCTTCGTAGAGGGTCGCGGAAGGCTGCGGCACGCCCATGTTCTGGGCCTGCGCGGAGCCGATGAGGGCGGCGCCGATGATGGCCGGCGCGAGGAGGAGCTTGTTCATGCGTGCCAAACGGCCCGCATGGAAGCCCGGTTTCACCCAGGCAACGACAGCGCCGCCCGCAGCCCGCCGCCGGGCCGGTTGCGCAGCACCAGCTCCCCGCCATGGGCGCGCGCGATGGAGCGCGCGATGGTCAGCCCCAGCCCCGTGCCGCCGGTCTCGCTGTTGCGGCTGGCCTCAAGCCGGTGGAAGGGGCGGAACACCTCCTCCAGCGCCGCCTCGGGGATGCCGGGCCCGTCATCCTCCACCACCAGCAGGGCGCCGCCGCCCGCGCGCGCCAGCGCCACCCGCGCCGCCCCGCCATAGCGCAGCGCATTGCCCACCAGGTTGGCGATGGCGCGCTTGGCGGCGATGGGGCGCAGCGGCAGCACCAGGTGGTCCGGCCCGTCATAGGCGGTGATGGCGCCCTCCTGCCCGTCGGCGGCCTCGTCCAGCACGGTGCGGGCCAGGGCGGCCAAATCCACCGGCGCCGCCTGCTCCTGCGCCGCGTCGTCGCGCGCGAAGGCCAGGGTGGCGGCGATCATGCGCTCCATCTCCGCCAGGTCGCGCAGGGTGCGGGCGCGCAGCGCCTCGTCCTCGATCAGCTCCGCGCGCAGCCGCAGGCGGGTGATGGGCGTGCGCAGGTCATGGCCGATGGCGGCCAGCATCTGCGTGCGGTCGGCCACGAAGCGTCGGATGTTGCCGGCCATGGTGTTGAAGGCGGCCGCGGCGGTGGCGACCTCCCGCGGGCCGGCTTCGGGCATGGGCGGGGCGTTCACGTCGCGGCCCAGGCGTTCGGCCGCCGCGGCCAGGTCCCGCACCGGGCGCGTCAGCCGCCGCACCGCCCAGAGGATGAGCAGCGCCGCGGCCAGGGACATCAGCAGGAAGGCGGCGGCGAAGGTGTCGCTGTGCCAGGGGCGCGGGCGGGGCGGCACGATGTCCAGGTTCAGCCAGCCGCGGTCGGGGAAGCGCATGGAGACGAGGACGCGCCCGCGTTCGGCGCCGCTCAGCACCTCGGCCGGGCGGAAGCGGCGGCCGGGGCCGAAGGCGCCGGGCGGCGGGGGCGGGCCATCCAGGCGGAACAGGGAGGACAGGCGCTCCGGCACCGGCCCCATGCCCGGCGTGACGATGGGCGCCTCGTCGAAGGAGGCCGCCAGGCCCGGCGGCAGCTCCAGTTCGGCCAGGATGGCGGCGCGGCGCTCGGGCTGCGCGGTCACCAGGGCGCGCCAGAGCGAGACGGTGCGGAAGGAGACCTCGCGCGCCTCCTGCCGCCGTTGCAGGTCCACGCGGTCGAAGGCGTGGATGGTCAGGCCGGCCGCCTGCACCGCCATCAGCGCCAGGATCAGCACCAGCGCGGTGCGCCCGGCCAGCGTGGCGGGCCACAACAGCCTCCTCATGCCCGCTCCACGCTGGCCGAGAGCACGTAGCCGCCGCCGCGCACCGTCTTGATGACCGAGGGGTTGCGCCCGTCATCCTCCAGCTTGCGCCGCAGGCGGGAGACGGCGACATCTATCGCGCGGTCGAAGGGGCCGGGCTGGCGGTTGTGCAGCAGGTCCATCAGCATGTCGCGGGTCAGGACCCGGTTCGGCCGCTCGACCAGGATGGTCAGCAGGTCGAACTCGCCGCCCGTCAGCGGGATCTCAACGCCCTCGGGGCTCAGCAGCCGGCGGCGGGCGGTTTCCAGCGTCCAGCCGGCGAAGCGGAAGGTCCTTTCCGGCGGCGCGCCCGGCGTGCCGCGCCCCTCGGCGCGGCGCAGCACGGCGCGGATGCGCGCCAGCAGCTCCCGCGGGTTGAAGGGCTTGGCCATGTAGTCGTCGGCGCCCAGCTCCAGCCCCACGATGCGGTCGGTCTCCTCGCCCATGGCCGTGAGCATGACGATGGGCACCTGGCCATTGGGGCCCTCCTGCCCGCGCAGCCAGCGCGCCACGTCCAGCCCGGATTCGCCGGGCAGCATGAGGTCGAGCACGACCAGCGAATAGGCCGCCTGGGGCCAGAGGCGCCGCAGCTCGCGCGCATCCCGCGCCAGGGTCACGCGCAGCCCCTGGCGCTCCAGGAAGGCGCCGAGCAGCTCGCGGATGTCGCGGTCGTCGTCGAGGACCAGGATGTGGGGGGTGGAATCCATCGTGGCGCCGAATGTAACAGCCTTGCATGTAACGCAGGGTGACGAAGCGTGGCGGTCCTGCTATCCCCGGCGCGCTCGGGGGCGTGCCGGAACGGTAGACGGACTCGGCTCAAAATCGAGCGGCCTCGCGGCCATGGGGGTTCGAGTCCCCCCGCCCCTAGTTTTCGTGCCCTCATCGCCGCCGCTTGTGGCCGCGGCTACGCCGGGCGGCGGGCATCCAGATCGGAAGAGCG
>JBEQBS010000322.1:0-3855 GCA_041639675.1 Rubritepida sp.
CGTGGATGCCGGCATGCCCGGCATGCTGCCCGTCATCAACGGCGAATGCGTGGCGCAGGCGGTGCGCACCGGGCTGGGCCTGAACGCCGAGATCCACCTGTGGTCCCGCTTCGACCGCAAGAACTACTTCTACGCCGACCTGCCGCAGGGCTACCAGATCAGCCAGTTCGCCCACCCCATCGTGGGCCGAGGGGAGGTGGAGATCACCCTGGCGGATGGCAGCACCAAGGCCATCGGCATCACCCGCCTGCACCTGGAGCAGGATGCGGGGAAGTCCCTGCACGACCAGCACCCGTCCAAGTCCTTCATTGACCTCAACCGCTCCGGCGTGGCGCTGATGGAGATCGTCAGCGAGCCGGACCTGCGCAGCCCGGAGGAGGCCGGCGCCTACCTCACCAAGCTGCGGCAGATCATGCGCTACCTGGGCACCTGCGACGGCAACATGGACGAGGGCTCGCTCCGCGCCGACGTCAACGTGTCCGTCCGCAAGGCGGGGGAGGGGTTCCGCACGCGCTGCGAGGTGAAGAACGTCAACTCCATCCGCTTCGTCATGCAGGCGGTGGAGGCCGAGGCGCGGCGCCAGATCGAGGTGTGGGAAGCCGGCGGCACGGTGGAGCAGGAGACGCGCCTGTTCGACACCGCGCGCGGCGTGACGCGCTCCATGCGCTCCAAGGAGGATGCGCATGACTACCGCTACTTCCCCGACCCGGACCTGCCGCCGCTGGTGCTGACGCAGGACTTCGTGGATGGCCTGCGCGCCGCCCTGCCGGAGCTGCCCGATGCGCGGCGCGCCCGCTACGTCGCCATGGGGCTTTCGCCCTATGACGCACATGTGCTGACGCTGGAGAAGGCGACGGCGACCTTCTTCGAGGAAGTGGCGCAGGGCCGCGATGCCAAGCTGGCCGCCAACTGGGTGACGGGCGACTATTTCGCTGCGCTGAACCGCCTGAAGCGCGACGTGTCCGACAGCCCGGTGAGCGCCCGCAACCTGGGCCGCCTGCTGGACCTCCTCGCCGACCAGACCATCAGCGGCAAGATCGCCAAGGAGGTCTTCGAGATCATGCTGGAGGCGGATGAGGACCCCGCCGCCATCGTGGCATCGCGCGGGCTGAAGCAGGTGAGGGACACCGGCGCCATCGAGGCGGCGGCCGATGCCGTGATGGCCGCGAATGCCGACAAGGTGGCGGAGTTCCGCGCCGGCAAGGACAAGCTGTTCGGCTTCTTCGTTGGCCAGGTGATGAAGGCGATGCAGGGCAAGGGGAACCCGGCCCTGGTGAATGAGGTGGTGAAGGCGAAGCTGGGGGGCTGAGCCGGTGGCCTCCATGCCGGCCTGGACCTGCCGCCGCTACGGCGGACCGGGCGTGCTGGCGCTGGAGGAGGTGCCGCTGCCTGCGCTGCGGCCCGGCTGGGTGCTGGTCCGCACCGGCGCCACCACCGTCTCCACCGGCGATGCGCGCATCCGGGCGTTGCGCATGCCGGCCGGCATGGGCGTCATCGGGCGGCTGGCGCTCGGCTGGAACGGCCCGCGCCGGCCTGTCCTGGGCGGGGAGGCGGCGGGCATCATCGCCGCGGTCGGCCCCGCCGTCACCGGCTGGCGCGTGGGTGAGGAGGTGGTGGCCTTTCCCGACCTGCGGATGGGCGCGCATGCCGCCTTCCTGGCGATGCCGGCGGACGGGCTGCTCATCCCGCGCCCTGCCGGCCTTTCGCTGGCGCAGGCGGCGAGCCTGTGCTTCGGCGGCATGACGGCGCTCGGTTTCCTGCGCCGCGCGGCGCTGCGCGCGGGCGAGCGGTTGCTGGTCATCGGCGCCTGCGGCACGGTGGGCAGTGCGCTGGTGCAGCTTGGCCGGCATCGCGGCGCGCGGGTGACGGCTGTGGCCAGCGGCGATGGCGTGGCCTGCGCGGAACGCCTGGGCGCCGGGCGCGTGCTGGACCGCCACCGCGAGGATTTCCGCCGGCTGGGCGGGCAATGGGACGTGGTCGCCGACACGGTGGGCGCCACCAGCTTCCGCGAATGCCTGCCGCTGCTGGGGGAGGGGGGCCGCTTCCTCGCCATCGCGGGCGGGCTGGGCGACATGCTGGCGAGGAACCGGGGCACCCGGTGCAGCATCGCCGGCCCGGTGCGCAGCCGCCTGGCTGACCTCCAGGAGCTGGGGAGGCTCGCGGAGGCGGGCGCCTTCCTGCCGCTGGTGGACAGCGTGCACGCCTTCGCGGACATGCCGGCCGCCCATGCCCGCACGGATGGCGGGCGCAAGCGCGGCTCGGTCGTGGTCATGCTCCCCGCGGCATAGGGCGCCGCGGGGACAGGCAGGCCGGGGTCAGCCCTTCACGGGGCCGGCATCCTCGTCATCCTCGTCCATCTCCTCCTCGTCGTCCTCGTCCATCTCCTCGTCGTCGCCGTCGAGGATCAGGGCGCCACGGACGGTGGCGAGGCAGGCGGAGTAGGTTTCCAGGACCCAGCCGCGGTCCACCTCCGCGTCCTCGTCCTTGTCCATGATGATCTTCAGCAGGGCGAGGGCCACGGCTTCCTCGCTGTCGCCCTCGATCTCGATCTTGATGTCGGCCATGTCGCGTCCTTTCAGCGGCGCAGGGATTCGATGAGGCGGTCGTCGGCGCGCCGGGCGATGCCCGGGATCAGCAGCGCGTCGAGCAGCCACCACAGCAGGATGAACACGAAGATCGGCCAGCCGATCAGGATGGGCATCAGCACCCAGGACAGGCCGAAGATCGCCAGCATGAGCAGCCCCGAGCCCCAGCGGCCGAGATACATCCGGTGCACCCCGCCATAGCCCAGGAAGAACCAGATGACATAGGCGAGCAGCACCGACTTGCGGCCGGATTCGAACCGCATGCGGGCGATGGCGTCGTCGGACGGGGGCATTGGGGCCTTCCAGTGTTGCCTCTAGCATATGGGGCATCGCACCCCGCCAAGGAAGACGTCCCGATGACGATCGCGTTGCACACCTGGAACACGCCGAACGGCCGCAAGATCAGCGTCGCGCTCGAGGAGATGGGGCTGCCCTATGCGGTGACGGTGGTGGACATCACCAAGGGCCAGCAGTTCGACCCGGCCTTCCTGGCGTTTTCCCCCAACAACCGCATCCCCGCCATCGTGGACCCGGACGGGCCGGGCGGTGCGCCCATCACCGTGTTCGAGAGCGGCGCCATCCTCCTCTACCTGGCGGAGAAGACCGGGCGCTTCCTGCCCGCCGACCTGCGGGCGCGGGTGCCGGTGCTGGAGTGGCTGATGTGGCAGATGGGCGGCTTCGGCCCGATGCCCGGCCAGGTGCACCACTTCCTGATGCAGCCCGAGGGGCCGGCGCGCGACTACGGATTCGCGCGCTACCACGGCGAGACCAAGCGCCTCTACGGCGTGCTGGACCGGCGGCTGGCCGGGCGGGACTTCGTGGCGACGGAGGGCGGGCCTTCGATCGCCGACTTCGCCATCCTCGGCTGGGCCTGGCGGCACGAGCGCCACCAGGTTCCCTTCGACGACCTGCCCAACGTGGCGGCGTGGTATGCCCGGATGATGGCGCGCCCGGCCGTGCAGCGGGGCTTCGCGGTTTCCCTGGGATGAGGCGTTTGACGCGGCGTGGCTGCGCCTGTATCAGGGCGAGGCATACGCCGTGTTGACTTTCCACTCCTGCGGAGGGGTGGCCGAGTGGCCGAAGGCGGCGGTTTGCTAAACCGTTAGAGGGAGATAATCCCTCTCGTGGGTTCGAATCCCATCCCCTCCGCCAGTTCTTTTTCCTCCTGAAAAAGTGAGCAAACACAAGAGGTTGCGGGCGGTTCTCGCACGTTGGCCCCCCTCACGCTCCCCCTCACATTTCCCCCCTCACAGTAGAAGCGGGGGAGGGG
>JBEQBS010000323.1:0-3806 GCA_041639675.1 Rubritepida sp.
CCCCATCAATGGGATGTCCGGCGGGGCCGAAGGCCCCACCGCACATCCCATCAGTCGGCGGGTCCGGGTGGCCCTGCCACCCGGCGGGGGTCCAGGGGGCGGCGCCCCCTGGCATCGCGCAAGGCACCACGCCATGACTCCCGCCGAGGAGATCGCCTGGCTCGCCGCCGAGATCCGGCGGCATGACCGGCTCTACTACGAGCAGGACGCGCCGGAGGTGGATGACGCCGCCTATGACGGGCTGATGCGCCGGCTGCGCGCCCTGGAGGCGGCGCACCCGGAGCTGGTGGCGGCGGACAGCCCGACGCAGCGTGTGGGCGGCGCGGCGGCGGAGGGCTTCCGCAAGTCGCGCCACCTAGCGCCGATGCTGAGCCTGGACAACGCCTTCGGCCCGGCGGACTTCGTGGAGTTCGCGGCTTCCATCCGCCGCTTCCTGCGGCTGGGGGAGGCGGAGGCGCTGGACTTCGTGGCGGAGCCCAAGATTGATGGGCTTTCGGTGAACCTGCTGTACGAGGATGGCCGCTTCGTGAAGGGCGCCACGCGCGGGGATGGCGCGGAGGGCGAGGACATCACCGCCAACCTGCTGACCCTGGCCGACCTGCCGCGGCTGCTGCCCGGCCCGGTGCCGGCGCGCATCGAGATCCGCGGCGAGGTCTTCATGGACCGCGCGGATTTCGCGGCCTTCCGCGCGCAGCAGCAGGCGGCGGCGGAGGAGCGCGAAGCGCGGCGCGAGCGCGGCGAGAAGCTGGGCGCCGCGGTGCCGGTGCCGGTGAACCCGCGCAACGCCGCGGCCGGGTCCCTGCGGCAGCTCGACCCCGCCATCACCGCGCAGCGCCCGCTGAAGCTGTTTGCCTATGCGATGGGCGCGGCCAGCGAGGTGCCGGTGGACACGCATTGGCACTGGCTGGAATGGCTGGCGGCCAAGGGCTTCCGGGTGAACCCGCTCAGCGCGCGCGTCACGGATGCGGAGGCCTTCCAGGCGGCGATCGCGCAGGAGCGCCCCGGCCTGGCCTATGAGATTGACGGCGTGGTGTACAAGCTCGACCGGCTGGACTGGCAGGCGCGGCTGGGCTTCGTCGGACGGGCGCCGCGCTGGGCCATCGCCTGGAAGTTCCCGGCCGAGCGCGCGACGACGGTGCTGCGCCGCATCGAGATCCAGGTGGGGCGCACCGGCGCGCTGACGCCGCGCGCGGTGATGGACCCGGTGGCGGTGGGCGGCGTGACCGTGACGCATGCCACCCTGCACAACGAGGATGAGGTGGCGCGGCTGGACGCGCGCCCGGGCGATCGCGTGGTGATCCAGCGCGCCGGCGACGTGATCCCGCAGGTGGTCGAAGCCTTGCCGCCGCTGCATGGCGGACGCGGCGAGGCCTGGCGCGCGCCGGAGGCCTGCCCCGCCTGCGGCTCCCACGCCGTGCGCGTGAATGGCGAGGTGGTGCGCCGCTGCACCGGCGGGCTGACCTGCCCGGCCCAGGCGGTGGAGCGGCTGAAGCACTTCGTGTCCCGCCGCGCCATGGACATCGAGGGGCTGGGCGAGGAGCGCATCGTGCTGCTGCACGAGAAGGGCTGGCTGAAGGGCCCCGCCGACATCTTCCGCCTGCCGGCGCGCGAGGCCGACCTCCGCACGCTGGAGGGCTGGGGGGAGCTGTCCATCCGCAACCTGTCCCGCGCCATCGAGGCGCGGCGCGTGGTGCCGCTGGAGCGCTTCCTGTTCGCGCTGGGCATCCGCCGCATCGGCGAGCAGAACGCCAAGCTGCTGGCGCGGCACTACGGCACGGTGGAGCGCTGGCGCGCGGCGATGCTGGACGCCCGCGTGATCGGCAGCGAGGCGCGAGAGGAGCTGGGGGGCATTTCCGGCATCGGCCCCGCCATCGCGACCGAGGTGGTGGAGTTCATCGCCGAGCCGCACAACCGCGAGGCGCTGGACGACCTGCTGCGCTTCGTGACGCCCGAGGCGGCGCAGGTGACGGAGGGCGGGGCCTTCGCCGGCAAGGCGCTGGTCTTCACCGGCACGCTGGAAACGCTGTCCCGCGCCGAGGCCGAGGCGAAGGCGGAGGCGGCCGGCGGGCGCATCGCCAAGAGCGTCTCGAAGAAGACCGACTTCCTGGTGGTGGGCGCCGATGCCGGCTCCAAGGCGGCCAAGGCGGCGGCGCTGGGGGTGGCGGTGCTGTCGGAGGCGGAGTTCCTCGCGCGGATCGCCGGAGGGGCGGAAGCCCCGGAGGCGTGAATCCGCGCGACGAAGGCACGCGGGTCGCCGCAGGGGCGCAGGCCCCGGAGGCGTGACGCCGCGCGCCCCCTGGAAACCCGGCGCCCGGCCGTGGCTTGATGGGCCATGCGCAAGACCCTGCTCGCCCTCGCCCTTCTCGCCCCCGCCGCCGCCTGGGCCGACGACACCACCCGCGTCGGCCGGGTGAACACGGCCATCACCAACCTGGGCCTCACCCGCTCGCACCAGGTGGTGGTGGAGCGCTTCGGCGACCCGGAGGTGCCGGGCATCGCCTGCTATGTCTCCCAGGCGCGCACCGGCGGGCTGTCGGGGATGGTGGGGCTGGCGGAGGACCCGGCGCGCTTCTCGCTCCATTGCATCGCCACCGGCCCCGTCGCCATCACCGCCGCGGTGGCGCGGGGCGAGCGGGGCGAGCAGATCTGGGAGGCCAGCACCTCGCTCTTCTTCAAGGAAACCCGCGTGCACCGCTTCCTGGACGAGCAGACCAACGCGCTGGTCTACCTGGCCTGGAGCACGCGGCTGATTGACGGCTCGCCGGAGAATGCGGTCTCCGTCGTGCCCTTGCACGCCACCGCCCCGGCCCGCTGATCCCGGCGGGCGGGCCGGCTACAGCGGCGCCGCCTCGGCCTCCAGCCAGCGGCGCGCCGCCTCGTCCAGCAGCGGGCCCACCTCCGCCCGCACTCGCGCGTGATAGGCGTTGACCCATTCGCGTTCGGCCGCGGTCAGCAGCGCCGGCTCCAGCAAGGCGCGGCTGTAGGGCGCCAGGGTCAGCGTCTCGAAGCGCAGGAAGGGGCGCGCCTGGTCGGGCAGGCGCGGCGCCTCCTGCGCCAGCACCAGGTTTTCGATGCGGATGCCGTAATGGCCGGGCAGGTAGAAGCCGGGCTCGTCGGACAGGATCATGCCCGGCTTCACCGGGATGGGCTTCGCGGCGCGCGAGATGCTCACCGGCCCCTCATGCACCGACAGGAAGCTGCCGATGCCGTGGCCGGTGCCGTGGTCGTAGTCCAGGCCCAGGTCCCAGAGCGGCCGGCGGGCGATGGCGTCCAGGTGCGGCCCCGCCACGCCCTCGGGGAAGCGCAGCGTGGCCAGCGCGACGTGGCCGCGCAGCACGGCGGTGTAGCGGGCGCGCAAGGCGGCCGGGGCCGGGCCGGGGCCGGTCCAGACCGTGCGGGTCACGTCCGTCGTGCCCTCGGGGTATTGGCCGCCGCTGTCGAACAGCACGCATTCATCCGGGCCGATGCGGCGGTCGGTGGCCGCCGTGGCGCGGTAATGGACGATGGCGCCGTTCTCCCCGGCGCCGGCGATGGCGGGAAAGGACTCGCCGGCGAAGCCCGGCACCTCCTGCCGGAAGGCCCGCAGCCGCTCGGCGGCCGAGACCTCGGACAGCGCGCCCTTTGGCGCCTCGGCGGCGAACCAGGCGAGGAAGCGCGCCAGCGCCACCGCGTCCTTGCGCTGGGCGATGCGCGCGCCCTCCTGCTCCACCGCGTTCTTGCAGGCGCGCGGCAGGCGGACGGGGTCGTCGCCCGGCACCGCCTCGGCGCCGGCCTCGCGCAGCGCCCCCAGCAGGGCGGCGGGGGTG
>JBEQBS010000324.1:0-3791 GCA_041639675.1 Rubritepida sp.
CGGCCGCGCACGGCGCGGCCCGCCGCCCAGCTGCCCTTCCGGCCAGCACGCCCGTGGCGCGGCGCAGCCAAGGCCGCGCATGCGGCCGCCCGGCGCCTGAGGGCACAACAAGGCCTGGCGGATGGCCGCGACCGACCGTGCCATCAGGGCCCGCGCCCGGGGCCATCCGCCAGGCCGTCGCAGAAGGCGCGGATGCGCGCCATCGCCTCCTCCAGCGCCGCCATGCCGGTGGCGTAGGAGATGCGGATATAGGGGCTCATCCCATAGGCCGCCCCCTGCACCACGGCCACATGCGCCTCCTCCAGCAACGCCAGGGCGAAGTCCGTGTCCGTCTCCAGCAGCCGGCCCCCTGCCGTGCGCCTGCCCAGGCAGCCGGCGACGGAGGGGAAGACGTAGAAGGCGCCCTCCGGCACGTGGCAGGTGATGCCGGGGCAGGCGTTCAGCGCCGCCACCACGAAATCCCGCCGCTGGCGGTATTCCGCCGCGCGCTCCTTCACCAGCTCCTGCGGCCCGTCCAGCGCCGCCACCGCCGCCGCCTGGCCGATGGAGGAGACGCCCGCCGTCGCCTGGCCCTGCATGTTGAACATGGCCCTGATGAGCGGCGCCGGCCCGCCGGCGAAGCCGATGCGCCAGCCGGTCATCGCATAGGTCTTGGAGCAGCCGTTCACCGTCAGCGTGCGGTCCTTCAGCCGCGGCTCCACCTCGGCCACCGTGCAGAACTCGAAGCCGTCATAGACCAGGTGCTCATACATGTCGTCGCTCATCACCCACACATGCGGGTGGCGCAGCAGCACGGCGGCGATGGCCGCCATCTCGGCGCGCGAGCACGCCGCACCCGTGGGGTTGGAGGGGAAGTTGAGCATCACCCACTTCGTGCGGGGCGTGATGGCGGCCTCCAGGTCCTCGGGCCGCAGCTTGAAGCCGTTGTTCTGCGGGCAGGGGACCGTGACGGGCACGCCGCCGGCCACCTTCGCCATGTCGGCATAGGACACCCAGAAGGGGGAGGGGATCACCACCTCGTCGCCCGGGTCCAGCGTGGCCATGAAGGCGTTGAAGATGGCCTGCTTGCCGCCATTGGTGACGATCACCTCGTCATCCGCGTAGTCCAGCCCGTTGTCGCGCCTGAACTTGCGGCGCACCGCGGCCTTCAGCGCCGGGGTGCCGGCCTGGGGCGGGTACTTGGTCTGCCCGGCCAGCGCAGCCTCGTGCGCGGCCTGGATGGCGTGCATCGGCGTGGCGAAGTCGGGCTCGCCATTGGACAGGCTGATGACCTGCACCCCCTGCGCCGCCAGCTCCCGCGCCTTCTGCCCCATCACCACGGAGGCGGAGACCTGGACGGCGGACATGCGCTGGGCGAGGGCGGGCATCGGGCGTTCCTGTGACATGGCGGCCGGAACCATAGCCGCCCGGCGCCGCCCCGGCCACGGGGCTTGCCAGCGGGGCGCGGAAGGGCGCTCATGGCGGGAACGAGGATCGCAATGCCAGACGCCACCCATCCCCACGCCGCCGGCAACACCGCGCGGCTCGCCATCGGCCAGGCGCTGGCCGGGGCCAATGCCGCGGTGGTCTATGCCACCGGCGCCATCGTCGGGAACACGCTGGCGCCCGACAAGGCGCTGGCCACCCTGCCGATCTCCATCTTCGTGGTGGGCATGGCGGCCTGCACCCTGCCGGCCGGGGCCATCGCCCGCCGGCACGGGCGGCGCGCCGCCTTCCTGGCCGGCACCGGCTGCGGCGTGCTGGCGGGGCTGGTGGCCTTCGTCGCCGTGCTGCTGGGCTCCTTCGCGCTGTTCTGCGCCTCCACCTTCCTTGGCGGGGCCTATGCCGCCGTGGTGCTGTCCTTCCGCTTCGCCGCCGCCGATGGCGTCCCGCCCGAGAAGCGGGCGCGCGCCTTGTCGTTGGTCATGGCGGGCGGGGTCTTCGCCGGGGTCATCGGCCCGCAGCTGGTGACGCACACCATGGACCTGTGGCCGCCCTTCCTCTTCGCCGCCACCTATCTGGGCCAGGCGGCGGTGGCGCTGCTCTGCGCCCTGGTGCTGCTGGGGGTGCGGCTGCCCAGGCCCACCAAGGCGGAACTGGCCGGCGGCCGCCCGCTGCCTGAGATCGCGCGCCAGCCGCGCTTCCTGGTGGCGGTCACCTGCGGCGTCGTCACCTACCTGCTGATGAACTTCCTGATGACGGCCGCCCCGCTGGCCATGCGCCTGTGCGGGCTGCCGCAGGAAGCGGCGAACCTCGGCCTGCAATGGCACATCATCGCCATGTATGGGCCGGGCTTCTTCACCGGCAGCCTGATCGCGCGCTTCGGCGCGCCCCGCGTGGTGGCGGCCGGGCTGGTCCTGACCGGCGCGGCCGCCGTGGTCGGCCTGGGCGGGCAGGATGTGTGGCACTTCTGGGCCACGCTGGTGCTGCTGGGGCTGGGCTGGAACTTCGGCTTCACCGGGGCCTCGGCCATGGTGCTCGACTGCCACCGGCCGGAGGAGCGCACGCGGGTGCAGTCGCTGAACGACTTCGTGGTCTTCGGCACCATGGCGGTCGGCTCCTTCCTGTCGGGCGGGCTGCTGACGGCCTTCGGCTGGGACACGGTGCTGTGGGTGTCCTTCCTGCCGCTGGCGGTGGCGGCGGCGGCGCTGCTGGCGGCGGAGGCGCGGCGGCGCGGCGCGGTGGCCTAGCGGCGCCGCCTGCGCTATTCCCCCCGCCATGCGCCACTTCCTGGATTTCGAGAAACCCCTGGCCGAGCTGGAAGGCAAGGTCGAGGAGCTGCGCCGCACCACCGATGCCGGCGGCATTGACGTGGCCGACGAGGTCCAGAAGCTGCGCGACAAGGCCGAGAAGCTGCTGGCGCAGACCTACGCCAAGCTCACCCCATGGCAGAAGGCCCAGGTCGCCCGCCACCCCGAGCGCCCGAAATGCCTGGACTACGTGGCCGGGCTGATCGAGGAATGGACGCCGCTGGCCGGCGACCGCGCCTTCGCCGACGACGCCGCGGTGATCGGCGGGCTGGGCCGCTTCCGCGGCCGCGCCGTGGCGGTGCTGGGCACCGAGAAGGGCAGCGACACCGACACCCGCGTGAAGCACAATTTCGGCATGGCCAAGCCCGAGGGCTACCGCAAGGCGCGCCGCATCATGGAACTCGCCGGGCGCTTCGGCCTGCCCATCCTGAGCTTCGTGGACACCTCCGGCGCCTTCCCCGGCATCGAGGCCGAGGCGCGCGGCCAGGCGGAGGCCATCGCGCGCTCCATCGAGGCGGGGCTGGAGGCGCCGGTGCCCTTCGTCGCCACGGTCATCGGCGAGGGGGGCTCGGGCGGGGCCATCGCGCTGGCGGCGGCCGACCGCGTGCTGATGCTGGAGCACGCGATCTATTCCGTGATCTCGCCCGAGGGCTGCGCCTCCATCCTGTGGCGCGACGCCGCCATGGCGGCGACGGCCGCCGAGGCGCTGAAGCTGACCGCCGAGGACCTCAAGCGCCTGGCGCTGATTGACCTCATCATCCCCGAGCCGCTGGGCGGCGCGCATCGCGACGGCGCCGCGACGGTGGCCGCGGTGGGCCATGCGGTGGAGGCCGCGCTGGAACCCCTGCTGGCGCTGGACGGCCCCACCCTGAAGGCCAGGCGGCGCGAGAAGTTCCTGGAGATGGGCCGCGCCGCGGCGTGAACGGAAACGGCCGCGTGGGCCTGCGCGGATCCGGGGTGGTCGCGCCGGGCCGTTTCCGCTGCCTTTTCTGCGCCCTCAGGCGCCGGGCGCGGCCATCCGGCCGCTTGGCTGCGCCGCGCCACCGTTGCGCCGGCCGGCAG
>JBEQBS010000325.1:0-3786 GCA_041639675.1 Rubritepida sp.
GGAAGCGCCGCCGGCGCTGGCGGTGGAGCTGGCGGCGGCATAGTAGCGTGGGCGGCCGAGGCGGCTGCAGCAGAACTCGCCACGGCGGCTTCGGTGTACACCACGCGGCGCGTCGTGCGGCGGGCGGGGCGGGCGGCGGCGCCGTTGAGCACCGCGCCGAGGATGCGGCCGAGATCCATGGTGCCGCGACCATGCCGCAGCCGCGCCGTCGCCGCCAGGGCATGGTCGCGCCGGGCGGGCCTGCGTGCAGCTGCGGCGCGCCCCTACCCCCCGCCGGTGATGTCGGCCAGGCTGGCGGCCAGGGCCCGGAACTCCGCCGCGCGGGGCGAGCGCGGGCGCCAGGCCAGCGCAAGCGTGCGGCCCGGCGCGTCCTCCAGCGGGCGGGTCAGCAGGCCGGTGCCCTCCAGCACGCCGCCCTGCACGGCCAGCCGCGGCAGGACGGTGACGCCCAGCCCCCCGGCCGCCATCTGCGCCAGGGTGTGCAGGGAGGTGGCGGCGAAGCCGTCCGCGCTCACGCCGCGCGGCAGGCCGCAGGCCTCCTGCGCCTGGTCGCGCAGGCAATGCCCGTCCTCCAGCAGCAGCACCCGCTCCGCCGCGAGCGCCGCGGCGGGAATGGCGGGAAGGCTGGCGAGGCGGTGCCCCTCCGGCAGGGCCAGCAGGAAGGGATCGGGGGCGATGGGCTCGACCTCCGCGCCGTCGCAGGCGCAGGGCAGCGCGAGGAGGAGGAGGTCCAGCACGCCGTCATGCAAGTGGGCCAGCAGGCGCTCCGTCTGCTCCTCGCGCAGCCACAGGCGCAGGCGGGGGAAGCGGGCGCGCAGGGCGGGCATCAGCCGCGGCAGCAGGAAGGGGCCGACGGTGGGGATGACGCCGAGCCGCAGCGGGCCGGAAAGCGGGTCGCGCGCGGCGGCGGCGGCCTCGCTCACCTCCTCCAGCGCGCGCAGGGCGGCGCGGGCACGGCGCGCGACCTCGGCGCCCAGCGGGGTGAAGACCGGGCGGCGGGTGGCGCTGCGCTCGATCAGCGCGGCGTCCAGTTGCCGTTCCAGCGCCAGGATGCCGGCGGACAGGGTGGATTGCGTCACGGCGCAGGCGGCGGCGGCGCGGCCGAAATGCCCGTGTTCCGACAGGGCGACGAGATAGCGGAGCTGCTGCGGCGAGGGGAGGATCATCCACCCGGTCTATGATCGAAAGCTTCGATGGAACAGCCCAAAACTCTTCATTGGCGCAGCGCAACATGAAGGCTTATGTTGCAATGCAGCGGCGGGCGCCGGGCCGGCCGCGCAAGACCCCATGAGGAACAGGCAACGATGCTGACCGTCGGCGACACCTTCCCCGAATTCGCCCTCACCGCCGTCAAGGGCGGCCCCGATGGCCTGGGCGGCCCTGGCAAGTCCTTCACCGAAGTCACCTCCGCCTCCGATGCCGGCAAGTGGAAGGTGATCTTCTTCTGGCCCAAGGACTTCACCTTCGTCTGCCCGACCGAGATCGCCGCCTTCGGCAAGCTGAACGGCGAGTTCGAGGACCGCGACGCGGTGGTCTACGGCGTGTCCTGCGACAGCGAGTTCGTGCACCTGAACTGGCGCCTGCACAACGAGGACATCAAGGACCTGCCCTTCCCCATGCTGGCCGACATCAAGCGCGAGCTGAGCACGGCGCTGGGCATCCTCGACAAGGCCGCCGGCGTGCCGCTGCGCGCCACCTTCATCGTGGACCCGGACAACACCATCCAGCACGTGACGATCAACGGGCTGAACGTGGGCCGCAACCCGCAGGAGACGGTGCGCATCCTCGACGCGCTGCAGACCGACGAGCTGTGCCCCTGCAACTGGAACAAGGGCCAGGACGCGCTGAAGCCGCAGGAGCTGTTCGAGAAGGCGGCTTGAGCGGAGCTCAAGCCGCTTAGCGTCGCCGGCAGCGGTGGCCGCCCCACCAACCCCACCGCCGCCGGCGAAAGGGGGGCAATCAGCCCCCCTTAGACCCCCCGCTTCCAGGCGCCTTGGGCGCCTGGAAGTCGCGCGCACCCTGCCCCACGGGAGTTCCCCATGTCCCTCGAAGCCCTCCGCAACGCCCTGCCCGACTACGCCAAGGACCAGAAGCTGAACCTCGGTTCGCTGGCCACCGAGCCGGTGCTCTCCGCCCAGCAGCGCGCCGGCACCTTCGTCGTCTCCGCGCTCGCCAGCCGCAACCCCACCGTGATCCGCCACATCCTGGCCGAGTTCGCCCCCCAGCTTTCCGCCGAGGCGCTGGCCGCCGCCAAGGCCGCGGCCTCCATCATGGGCATGAACAACGTCTACTACCGCTTCACCCACCTGGTGCATGGCGACTACGCCAACATGCCCGCCAAGCTGCGCATGAACGTGATGGCCAAGCCGGGCGTGGAGAAGGTTGATTTCGAGCTCTGGTCGCTCGCCGTCTCCGCCATCAATGGCTGCGGCATGTGCATGGAAAGCCATGAGAAGGTGCTGCTCCAGCACGGGGTGAGCAAGGAGGCCGTGCAGGCCGCCGTGCGCATCGCCGCCGTGGTGCACGCCACCGCCGCCACGCTGGATGGCGAGGAAGCCCTGGCCGCCTGACTTGCGCGCCCCCGGCCCCGGCGCGAAGGTGCCGGGGCACGGATTCCAGAGGGGGCAGGCGCGCATGCGCGACGTGATTGACGAGATCGCCGGCATCGCGCCGGGCAGCGACCTGGACGCGCTGCGCGCCCTGCGCCCGGATGTGCGCGCCGCCACCGCGGGCAGCGAGGCCGCCATCTTCGCCGGCCCCTCCGGCCTTTCCGAGGGCGAGCGCCATGCCGTCGCCGCCCATGTCGCCCGCCTGCACGCCGACGGGCGGCTGGAATCCCGCCACGCCGCCCTGGCCGAAACCGGCAGCCCGCGCCTGGCCGTGCTGTACCCCTTCGCCGAGCTGCTGAGCCTGCACACCGACCAGGCCAGCCCCGCCGCCATCCGCGCCCTGACGGATGCCGGACTGGCACCGCGCGACATCGTGATGCTGGCGCAGCTGGTGGCCTATGTCGCCTACGTCACCCGCATGGGCGTCGCGCTCGACCTGCTGGCCGGGCGCGACGGCGCGGGCGGGACCGAGGTGCCGCTGCACCCGCGCAGCCCCGGCACCGCCGATTTCGGCTTCACCGCCGACAGCCTGGACTGGGAGGCCTGGGCCCCCACGCTGGACATCGCGCAGGCCAGCGCGGAGCAGCTCGCCATCCTCGATGCCTCGCATGCCTCCGCCCGCACCTCGCCCTACTACCTGCTGCTGGTGCAGGAGCCGGCGGTGCTGCGCGAGCGCTCGAAGCTGTTCAACACCATCATGTACGGCCCGCGCGGCGCCAGCCGGGCGGAGCGCGAATTCGCCTCCGTGATCGAAAGCCGGATCAATGGCTGCCCCTATTGCGCCAGCGTGCATGCGCAGCGCTGGGCCCAGCTGAAGGGCGACCCGGCGCTGATGGCGCGCATCCTGGCCGAGGGCGTGGAGGTTGAGATGCCGCCGCGGCTGCGCGCCATCGCCGATTTCGCCGCCCGCCTTTCCGCCACGCCGCCGGCGGCGGGCGTGAAGGACATCGCCCAGCTGCGCGCCCAGGGGCTGAACGACGCCGAGATCTTGGACATCGCCGCCGCGGTGGCGATGTTCGCCTGGGCCAACCGGCTGATGCAGACCCTCGGGGAGCCGAGGCGCAAGCCCGCCTGAAGGCGGGCTTTTTGTTTGTTCCGGGCTTTGCTTCTGAGCCGACGGACTGGCGATTTTCGGGTGGGGAGCAGTCACCTCCTTCGTCATCCCGGGCCTGACCCG
>JBEQBS010000326.1:0-3785 GCA_041639675.1 Rubritepida sp.
GGACCACACGGCGTCGCGCGCGGCGGCGTGGGCTTCCGCCAGGTCCAGCAGGGCGCGCGTGGGCAGCGCGGTGCCGGCGCGGCCCAGCGCCACGCGGGCATCGGTGAAGCGGCGGAGGTGGGCGGGCAGCATCACGCCAGCCCGATCAGCGCGGGCGACAGCGCGGGCGGGATGCGCAGGCCGTCGCCGATGCCCACCCGCTCCAGCCACGCCGCGAATTCCGGCGCCGGGCCGCGGCCGGACAGGGCGCGGGCGGCAAGGCCATCGTGGAAGGAGGTGCTCTGGTAGGCCAGCATCACGTCATCCGTGCCGGGCACGCCCATGATGTAGGTGACGCCCGCCGCGGCCAGGGCCAGCAGCAGCGCGTCCATGTCGTCGGGGTCGGCCTCGGCGTGGTTGGTGTGGCAGATGTCCACGCCCATCGGCAGGCCCAGCAGCTTGCCGCAGCAATGATCCTCCAGCCCCGCGCGGAGGATCTGCTTGCCGTCGAACAGGTATTCCGGGCCGATGAAGCCGACCACGCTGTTCACCAGCAGCGGCGCGTATTCCCGCGCCACCGCATAGGCACGGGCCTCGATCGTCTGCTGGTCCACGCCGCCATGCGCATCCGCGCTCAGCGCGCTGCCCTGGCCGGTCTCGAAATACATCACGTTCGCGCCGGGGTGGCGCTGCTGCGCGGCCTCCTGCGCCTCCTTCAGCAAGGCCAGCGAGACGCCGAAGGATTCATTGGTGCGCTGCGTGCCGCCGATGCTCTGGAACACCAGGTCCACCGGCGCGCCGGCCTCCATCGCCAGCAGGCTGGTCGTCACGTGGCTCAGCACGCAGCCCTGGGTGGGGATGTCGTAGCGGGTGATGACCTCGTGCAGCAGCTCCAGCAGGCGGCGCACGGCGTCCAGGTTGTCGGTGGCGGGGTTGATGCCGATGCAGGCGTCGCCGGCGCCCAGCAGCAGCCCGTCGAGGATGGCGGCGGCCACGCCGCGCGGGTCGTCGGTGGGGTGGTTGGGCTGCAACCGGATGGCCAGCGTGTCCGCCCCGCCCAGGGTGGTGCGGAAGCGGGTGGTGACGCGGCACTTGCGGGCGATGGCGACCAGGTCGCCCACGCGGCACAGCTTCGTCACGGCCGCCGCCATCTCCGGCGTCAGCCCGCGCGCGATGGCCGCCACCTGGCGCGGTTCCGCCGCCAGCAGCCAGTCGCGCAGCGCGCCGACGGTGAGCGAGGCGACGGGCGCGAAGGCCGCTTCGTCATGCTGCGCGAGGATGAGGCGCGTCACGTCGTCCTCCTCCGGCGGGATCACCCATTCGCGCAGGAAGTGGCGCAGCGGCAGGTCGGCGAGCGCGCGCTGCGCCGCCACGCGCTCCCCCGCGCTGCCCGCCGCCACGCCCGCCAGCATGTCGCCGGAGCGCGCGGGGGTGGCTCTGGCCAGCAGCGTGCGCAGGTCGTCGAAGACATAGCCGGTGCTGCGGATGGTGGAACGGAAGGCCATGCCCCTGCCTTGCCAGATGGTGCCGATGGATGAAAGCTGCGCGCGGAACCGGGGGAAGGTCCAGATGGAATCCGCGCCGAACGCGCAGGCCACATGGCCGGATGAGCTGTACGACCTGTTGAAGCGCCACGGCATCCGCCAGGTGGCGCTGGTGCCCGATGCCGGGCATGCCCGCCTGATCCGCCGCTGCGAGGCCGACAACGACCTGCGCGTGGTGACGCTGACCACCGAGGAGGAAGGCGTGGCGCTGATGCAGGGCGCCTGGCTGGGCGGGCAGAAGGCGGTGCTGCTGATGCAGTCCTCCGGCGTGGGCAACTGCATCAACATGCTCTCGCTGAGCGGCATCCACCGCTGCCCGATGCCGATGATCGTGACCATGCGCGGCGATTTCGGCGAGTTCAACCCGGCCCAGGTGCCGATGGGCCAGGCCACCCAGGCGGTGCTGGAGGCGATGGGCACCATCGTCCACCGCGCCGACCGCGCGGAGGACGTGATCCCCACCGTGGAGGCGACGCTGAAGCTGGCCTTCAACACCTTCCGCCCCGCCGCCACGCTGATCGGCCAGCGGGTGCTGGGCGCCAAGACCTTCGGGAAGGACGACTGACATGCTGGACCGCAGGGAGCTGTGCGCGGCGGTGCTGCGCGAGCGCGGGCCGATGCTCTGCGTCGCCTCGCTGGGCGCCGCGGCCTGGGACATCACCGCCATCGGCGACGGGCCGCGGAACCTGCCGCTGTGGGGCGGCATGGGCGGCGCGGCGATGATCGGCCTGGGCCTGGCGCTGGCGCAGCCCGAGGTGCCGGTGCTGGTGATCGCCGGGGATGGGGAGATGCTGATGGCCGTGGGCAGCCTCGCCACCATCGCGCACCAGGCGCCGCGCAACCTGTCCATCCTGGTGCTGGACAACGAGCACTATGGCGAGACGGGGATGCAGACCACGGCGACGCGCCACGGCACCGACCTGGTGGTGATGGCCGAAGGAGCGGGCATCGCGCGCACGCGGCGCATCGCGTCACTGGAGGATGCGGCGGCCTTCCGCGCCGAGGCGCTGGCGATGGATGGCTGCACCTTCGCCCTGGCGAAGATTGACCCCGCGCCCAAGCCGCTGGTGCTGCCGCCGCGCGAGGGCGCGTATCTGCAGGCGCGGATGCGCGAGCACCTGCTTGGGCCATCGGCCCATACGGCAAACTGAAGGACCACCCATGCCCCACGTCGCCCTGCTGCGGAACCTGCACCCGGATGCCGAGGCGCGGCTGCGCGCCGAGCCCGGCTTCACCGTCGAGGTGGTGAAGAACCCCCATGGCGCCGAGCTGCGCGACGCCATGACGCGCGCCGAGGCCATCGTGGTGCGCGCCACGCCGATCAACGCCGAGTTCATCGCCCATTCGCCCAAGCTCTCCATCGTCGCGCGGCACGGCGTGGGCTATGACCAGGTGGACGTGCCGGAGCTGACGAAGCGCGGCATCCCGCTGACGGTGACGGCCGACGCCAATGCGCTTTCCGTGGCCGAGCACGCGATGATGCTCATGCTGTCGCTGGCCAAGCAGGTGCGCGCCTTCGACGAGAACACCCGCGCCTTCAAGTGGAGCACGACCGACGCCCCCACCGCCTGGGACCTGGCGGGAATGACGGTGCTGGTGGTGGGCTTCGGGCGCATCGGCGGGCGGGTGGCGCGGCTGTGCCACGCCTTCGGCATGGATGTGCTGGTGCATGACCCCAACGTGCCGATGAACACGGTGAAGGGCGCCGGCTTCCGCCACGCCAAGACGCTGGAGGACGGGCTGGCCCAGGCGGACTGGGTGACGATGCACTGCCCCTCCAACGCCGCCAACCGCGGCATGGTGGATGCGCGCTTCCTGGCCGCCATGAAGCCCGGCGCGCATTTCGTGAACACCGCGCGCGGCACCCTGGTGCGGGAGGAGGCGCTGGCCGCCGCCCTGCGCTCCGGCCATGTGGCGGGCGCGGGGCTGGACGTGTTCGAGCGCGAGCCGGTGGAGGCGCCCAACCCGCTCTTCGGCATCCCCAACGTGCTGATGACGCCGCACAGCGCCGCCGGCACGGTGCAGGGCATGCGGCGCATGGGGCTCTCGGCCGTGGGCTCCATCATCGCGCACTTCACCGGCCAGGTGGACGTGGACAACGTGGTGAACCCCGAGGTGCTGCGCCGGAACGCGTGACGGTCCCTTCCAGCCGCCCGGCGGCCGGACGGGACCGTCACGCTTGCTTTTTCGTGCCCTCATCGCCGCCCGCCCGGCGGCGGGCCGCTACGCCGGGCGCGGCCTCCGGCCGCTTGGCTTCGCCGA
>JBEQBS010000327.1:0-3732 GCA_041639675.1 Rubritepida sp.
CCGAGCGCGCGCGGATCGAGCCGATGCTGGCCCGGCTGCGCGCGGCGACGCCCGAGCAGATCGCGGCGGATGCCGAGCTGCGCGGCTTCGCGCTGGCCGGCGGCCGCGGCGCCTTCGCGCAGAACTGCGCCGGCTGCCACGGCGCCGGCGGCCAGGGCGCGCAGGGCGGCTTCCCGAGCCTCGCCGATGACGACTGGATCTATGGCGGTTCGCTGGAGGCCATCGCCCACACCATCCGCCACGGCGTGCGCGCGGGCGAGAGCGACGAGCAGCGCGGCATCGCCATGCCGGCCTTCCTGACCGCCGGCATGATGACCGCGCCGCAGGTGGCCGACACGGCGGAATACGTGCTGTCGCTCTCCGGCCGCAGCACCGATGCCACGGCCGCCACCCGCGGCCAGGCGCTCTTCGCCGAGAACTGCGCGAGCTGCCACGGCGAGCGCGGCGAGGGCAACCGCGACATGGGCAGCCCGCGCCTTTCCGACCGCATCTGGCTCTACGGCGGCGACAAGGCCTCCATCGTGCGGTCCATCGCCTATTCGCGCGCCGGCGTGATGCCGTCCTGGCAGGGCCGGCTCGACCCCGCCATCGTCAACATGCTCACCGTCTATGTGCACGCGCTCGGGGGCGGGGAGTAGCCTGGCGATGTCCTACATGCAGGCCGGCAAGCCGCAGGCCGCCGCGCCCGAGCCGCCGCTCTACGCGAAGCACGTCAAGGTCCAGCCGCGCGCCGTCAAGGGCACGGTGCGGACCGTGAAGTGGGCGGTGCTCGGCCTGCTGCTGGGCCTCTACTACGTCGCGCCCTGGCTGCGGTGGAACCGCGGCCCGGGCGTGCCGGACCAGATGTTCCTGGCCGACCTTTCGAACGCGCGCATGTTCATCGGGCCCTTCGAGATCTGGCCGCAGGAGATCTACTACCTGGTGGGGCTGCTCATCCTGGGCGCCATCGGCCTCTTCGCCGTCACCTCGCTGTTCGGGCGCGTCTGGTGCGGCTTCACCTGCCCGCAAACGGTGTGGACCGACCTGTTCATGTGGGTCGAGCGGCGGATCGAGGGCGACCGCAACGCGCGCATCAAGCTGGACAACGGGCCGCGCGACGCCGCCTGGTGGCGCAAGAAGGTGCTCAAGCACGCCGCCTGGATCGCCATCGCCGTGGCCACCGGCGGCGCCTGGGTGATGTACTTCAACGACGCGCCGACCCTGCTGCGCGAGATCGTGACCTTCCAGGCCAGCCTGACCGTGCTGGGCTTCATCGCCCTGTTCAGCGCCACCACCTACGTCCTGGCCGGCGCGGCGCGCGAGCAGGTCTGCACCTACATGTGCCCCTGGCCGCGCTTCCAGGGCGCCATGCTGGACCCCGACAGCCTGGTCGTCACCTACCGCGAATGGCGCGGCGAGACGCGCGGCAAGCCCACCAACCCGCTGGCCGGCGACTGCGTGGACTGCAAGGCCTGCGTGCATGTCTGCCCCACCGGCATTGACATCCGCGATGGCCAGCAGCTGGAATGCATCGGCTGCGGCCTGTGCATTGACGCCTGCGACGACGTGATGGCCAAGCTGGGCCGCGACAAGGGCCTGATCGCCTTCGAGACGCTGGCCAACCTGTCCGCCTCCGCCGCCGCGACCGCCGGCATGGCGCCCGGCCCGCAGCGCAACGCCGCCGGCATGGCCGCGCGCAAGCCGCTGCACCCGCTGCGCCCGCGCGTGCTGATCTATGCCGGAGTCATCACGGCCGTGCTGGCGCTGATGCTCGGCTCCTGGTTCCTGCGCGAGACGCTGACGCTTTCCGTGCAGCCGGACCGCGCGCCGCTCTACGTGCGCCTCTCCGATGGCGGCATCCGCAACGGCTACACGCTGAAGCTGGCCAACAAGCTGCGCGACGATGAGACGCTGACGCTGGAGATCGCCGGGCCGGCGGGCCTGCACGTCACCGTGCCCGACGCGCCTTCCGACCCTGATGGCCGCCCGCTGCTGAAGACGCGGCCCGACGCCATCGCGCAGTACCGCGCCTTCATCACCGCGCCGCCCTCGCTGCGCCTCGGCGAGCACACGGCCATCACCTTCCGCCTGCTGGACGCGCAGGGGCGGGTGCAGGCCTCCCATTCCTCCGCCTTCCAGGGACCCCGCCCATGACCGAACGCAAGAGCCGCTGGATCCCGTGGATCTTCGTGGGCGGCATGGGGGTGGTGGTCGCGGTCAATGCCGTGCTCATCACCTCCGCCGTCACCACCTTCACCGGCACCACCGTCAGCCGCTCCTACGATCGCGGCCGCGCCTACAACCAGGTGCTGGACGAGGCGGCGCGGCAGGACGCGCTGGGCTGGACGGCGCGGGTGAGCCAGCCGCGCGCCGGCGCCCTGCTGGTGACGGTGACGGACCGCGAGGGCGCGAGCGTGACGGGGTTGATGGAGGCGGAGCTGCTGCGCCCGCTGGACGGCCAGCGCATCGCCCTGCCGCCCGCCGCCGGCGCCGGCCGCTTCGCGCTGGAGCTGCCCGGGGAGCTGCGCGCCGGCCAATGGGAGCTGCGCGCCCGCCTGCTTGCGCCGGATCAACGACGCATGGACATCCGGCAGCGCATGATGCTGCCGTGAGCTTCATCGAGACCCCCCGCTGCGCCCATTGCGGCGCGCCTTCCACCACCCGCTTCTGCTGCGCGGGCTGCGAGGGCGCGCATGCGCTGGTGCAGGGGCTGGGCCTCGATGCCTTCTACCGCCGGCGCGACGCCGCCGATGGCGCGCTGAAGCCGCAGGATGCGCCGGCCGCCGACTTCGCGCCCCTGGCGCGCAGCACCCGCGACGGCGCGCATGTGCTGGAGCTGATGGTGGCCGGGCTGACCTGCGGCGCCTGCATCTGGCTGGTCGAGCAGGCGCTGGCGGCGGAGCCCGACGTGATCCGCGCCCGCGCCAACCTGTCCACCCGCCGCCTCGTCGTCGCCTGGAACGGCCCGGCCGCGCGCGCGAATGAACTGGCGGCCCTGGTGGCGCGGCTGGGCTTCCGCGTCGCGCCCTTCACCCCGGCCTGCATGCGCGCCACCGAGGACGCCGAGGGCCGGGAACTGACCCGCGCCCTGGGCATCGCCGCCTTCGGGGCGATGAACGTGATGCTCGTCTCCGTCGCCGTCTGGGCGGGCGGGGAGGAGATGGGGCCGCAGACGCGCCACCTGATGCACTGGCTGGCCGCCCTCATCGGCGTGCCGGTGGTGGCCTGGGCGGGGATGCCGCTGTTCCGCTCCGCCTGGCGCGGGCTGCGGCAGGGCCGCGTGAACATGGATTGCGCCGTCTCGCTCGGCATCATCCTCACCACGCTGATGTCGCTCAGCGAGACCTGGCGCAACGGCGACTTCACCTGGTTCGACGGCGCGACCGCGCTGCTGGCGCTGATGCTGGCCGGCCGCGTGCTGGACCGCGCCGCCCGCCGCCGCGCCCGGCAATCCGTGGCGGAACTCCTCGCCCTGCAGGATGGCGCGGTGACGCTGGCCGATGGCGGCGTGATGCCGGTGGAGCGCGTGCCGGCCGGCGCGCGCATCCTGCTGGCCACCGGCGAGCGGCTGCGGCTGGACGCGGTGCTGGATGCCGGCGAGGCGCTGCTGGACGTGGCCGCCACCACCGGCGAGAGCCTGCCCCGCGCCTTCCGCCCCGGCGAGACCGAAGCACATCCTTTGGTCAAACCCTCGGTGGGCTGGGGCCCCGGCCCCCGCGCGGCGCAGGCGCTGATGCTGACGGTGCGGGCGCG
>JBEQBS010000328.1:0-3723 GCA_041639675.1 Rubritepida sp.
GGTGCGCGCCAGCTGCTCGCCGCGCGCCCGGCGCTCGGCCTGCTGCTGGAGCGCGAGCTGCTCCTGCTGCACCTGCTGCTGCTGCTGGGAGATGGCGAGCTGCGCGCGCTGCTGCTGCTGCTGCGCCTGCTGCGTGCGGTTGGCCGCGTAGAGGGAGACGCCGGCGCCCGCGAGCGTGGCGAGGGAGGTCAGTGCGCCCATCAGTCGGTCGTCCTCATCTCGGTGGAAACGGAAAGCAGCGTCACCGGCAGCGGTGCGTCGCCGCCGATGCGCCACAGCGGCTTCGTCGCATCGCGCCGCCAGCCGAGCGCGGAAAGCCGCACCTCGCCGGTGAAGGGCGCGGGCGCGGCATCCAGCAGCGGCGTGTCCAGCCGGCGGAACGGCACGGGCTGCAGGCCGCGTCCGAGATCGGCCGAGAGCGCGGGCGTGGCCAGCAGCCGGAAGGTGACGCCCACCAGGCGCAGCGGCGCCCGGCGCGCGCCCAGCGGCGTCTGCATCTCCGGCGGCAGCGGCTCCACCTCATGCGCATAGGCGAGGCCGAGCTGCACGGCGGCGGCCGGCGGGTCCAGCACGACGGCGCCGCCCGCCACGATGGCGGGTGCGCGCGGCGCGCCATCGGCCAGCACGCCGACCTCGCGGCCTTCCAGGTGCTCCATGCCGCTCCAGCGGTCCTGCGGGGCGGCGCCGGCGCCATCCAGCGCGGCGTCCAGGTTCAGCGCGGCGTCCAGGCGCTCCAGCCGCCAGGTGCCGAAGCGCTCCACGGCGAAGAAGACGCGGCCATCCAGCTCCGCCACGGCGCGGAAGGCGCCCTGCGTCTCCTGCCGGGTCCAGCCCGTCACTTGCTCGGCGCGGAACAGCGTCAGCGTGGCGCAGCCGCCATCGGCCATCACCACGTGCAGCAGCCGCCGCACCTGGTCATAGGCCATGGAGACGGGGTCGTTCATCAGGTGCGACGCCACCAGGCCGAGGTCGGAGGACTGGTAGGCCTGCGACACCTCCGTATAGGCGAATTCGTGGATGGCGCGGCCCGAGCGCGCGGCGAAGATCGTCGCGCCATCCACATCCACCGGCGGCACGGCGCGCGTGGGCGAGGAGCCGATGCGCGTCTGCCGCGTCACCTGGATGGAGGCGGGCGTCAGCGGCTCGCCCGAGACCATCCATTCGCCGCCGGTGGTGAAGACCTGGAGGTGGCGGCCGCTGAAGACGTGGCGGATGGCGTTCACCTGGTCGCCCATCAGGCCGAACTCGATCGCCTCGTCATCCAGCCCCTTGCCCAGTTCGAAATCCCACAGCGCGCCGGAGCGCGAGAGCCACAGCCGGTTGGGCAGGTCGCGCGAACCACCGAGCACCAGGCGGTCCTGGTGGAAGCAGGCCGAGGCGGGCCAGCCGCGCGCGGGGGAGAAGGCGGCCTCCTCCCAATCCGTGCTGGCGCCCGTGTCGGGCAGGCTGCCCAGCAGCTGCACCGTGGCCTGGGTGGGCGAGGCCACCTGCGTCACCACCGCGCGCACGCCGCGGAAGCGCAGCGCCGCGCCGGGCTGCGTGGCGGAGAACACCGTGCCGCCCGCCACCATCGTCACGCTGCCGGAGGTGCCCGAGGGGGTGAGCGACACGCCCTCCGTCCCCATGAAGCGGAAGACGGGGATGTTCACCCAGGGCCAGGGCGCGATGCTCCAGCTCGCATGGCCCGTGCGCGTCACGCGCTGCGGCGGCATGGCCGGGTGCGTCACCAGCAGCGTGTCGGCGCTCTGGGTGAAGCACAGGTTGGGCAGCATCCAGCCGGCCCAGGGCGCGGCGAGGGTGGCGACGACGCCGTCGCCCATCACCACCTGCATCGCGCCATCCGTCAGCGCCAGCAGGTAGGTCTGCTCGGTGTTGAACTCGAAGGGCACCAGGCGCGCGGGGCCGGGCAGCATCGCCAGGTGGCGCAGCCCGGGGCGGCGGGACAGGCCGCCGGTGGGGTGCAGCACCACGTTGCGCAGGCGCGCGGCGCCATTGGCATAGGCGCGCAGGTCCGCCCGGCCCAGCATCTCGGGCGCGAGCTCGCCGGCGGTGAAGCTGTTCTTCACCTGGCGGGAGGAGGAGCCTGACATCGCGCGTCAGCCCCGCACGGAAACAAGCGGGAAGCCGCCGATCGCCTGCACCGTGGCCTGCTGGCTGTCGGCGCGGCGCGCGGCGCGCAGCTCGTTCTCCGCCTGCTGGGCCAGCAGCTGCGCGCGCGAGGTGTTCTCCGTCAGCGGGATGCAGAACTCCGCCGCCAGCCGCGCCACCAGGGCGGCGGCGAAGAAGGGCGGGAAGGCGGCTTCGTCGGGGCGGAAGATGTGCGTCAGCACCACCTGCGGCGCATCGGTGTGCAGCCGGTCCTCGAACAGGCGGTAGGCGACGCCGCGCCCGGCGGAAAGCGCGCGCAGGAAGCCGGCCGGGAGCTGGAAGGCGAAGGCGAAATCCGCCACCGGCAGCGCCGCCAGCCGCGGCAGCGTGGCCTGGCCGGTGGCGAAGCTCCAGGGATGGGCGGAAAGCATGGCGTCGCGCGTGCCGGCATAGAGCCCGGCGGCGATCTCCGCCTCGGCGGTGCCGTCCTCCATCGAGGCGATGGGCTGCGCGCCCAGGCGCAGCAGCGCGCGCGAGCAGAGTTCGAGGGCGGAAAGCGCCATCGGCGGGACCTCCTGCATGATGTGGGGAAGGGTGCGGCGCCGGATCGCCCCGGCGCCGCGGAAGGCGCGCGCTATTCCTTGCAGCGCATGCGCACGACGCCCTCGTCATCCACCAGCACGGCGCCCTGGCTCATCATGCTGTTGACGAAATGCGCCGCGCGGTCGCCGTGCCACGTCACGTCGGTGATGACGTCGCCGGCCGCGGCGTGGCCCACCGCGCTCTTGTGGAAGAAGTAGCAGGAGCGGATGGCGCCGGTCTTCGTCAGGCCCGTATGGGGAATCCAGGTGGCGCCCAGCCACTTCTTCGCCTGGCCGCCCTGCCAGGGCAGCTCCTTCTCGCCCACATACTGCGCGTTGGCGAATTCCTGCAGCGTCAGCAGCTCGCTCCACTGCTTCCAGCCGACCACGGCGAAGCGGTTGCCGTCATCGGGCACGTCCATCGCGCCCAGCATCTCGAAGGCCAGCAGCACCTTCGCGCGCGTCAGCCCGTCATTGTCGGTGGTGCCGGCCGCGGTGCCCAGCGCCTCCTTCGTGCCGGCATCCATCGCGGCGATGATGAGCTCGTCCGTCTTGCGGCCCAGCGCATAGGCGCCGGCATTGGCGAGGATGCCCACCTCGCCCACATTGGTCTTCAGCTCGTCGAAGCGGTCAATCCAGTCGCCGGCGTAGTGGTCCTGCAGGAAGCATTCGACGGCGCCATAGGCCACGTTCATCACCGGCACGTTGCCGTTGCGCGCCTTGCTGCCGGCCACGCCGCGCCCGACCTTCTGGAACACGGTGGAGGCGCCCTTCACGTCGGTCTTGGAGCGCACGGCGCCGCGCAGCTTGCTGCCCTGGCGCTGGTAGGCCTCGTGGACCTCGGCCTGGTAGTGCTTGATGAAGACCTGATCAATCGAACCGGACATGCACGTCCTCCTCAGGGGATGGATGGGAAGGGGCGACGCCACGGTTGGCCGCGAGGATCGCGGGCCGTGCACGGCACCAGGCGGCCGCCCGCGCCCGCATGCGCGGGTTGGGCAGGCGGCGAATGGGGGACTCGCGCCCGCCGCGGCCACGCGAGGTGCGGCCAGCG
>JBEQBS010000329.1:0-3702 GCA_041639675.1 Rubritepida sp.
CCCTGCTGCGCGCCGGGCTGGTGGACTGCCTGGCCTGGTTCCATGCCCCCGCCCTGCTGGGCGGCGATGCCCGCGCGGCGCTGGTTGCGCTGGGCATCGCCCGCCTGCCGGCCATGCCGCGCTTCCGGCCCGTGGCGCGGCTGCCCGCCGGCCCCGACGCCTTCACCGAGTTCGAGAGGGAATAACGCCATGTTCACCGGCATCGTCACCGCGCTGGGCACGCTGCGCGAGGTCCAGCCCATCGGCGCCGGGCAGGACATGCGCCTGCTGGTCGGCGTCGCGCCCGAGTTCCTGCGCGGGGCGGAGCTGGGCTGCTCCATCGCCTGCTCCGGCGTCTGCCTCACCGCGGTGGAGCTGCACGCCGACGCCTTCGCGGTGGATGCGAGCGCGGAGACGCTGAGCAAGACGACGCTGGGCGGCTGGCGGGCCGGCGGGCGCATCAACCTGGAACGCGCGCTGCGCCTGGGCGACGAGCTGGGCGGGCACCTCGTCTCCGGCCATGTGGACGGGGTGGGGGAGGTGCTGTCGGCCACGCCGGAGAACGCCTCGGTGCGCTGGCGCTTCCGCGCGCCCGCCGCCATCGCCGGCTTCATCGCGCCGAAGGGCTCCATCGCGGTGGATGGGGTCTCGCTGACGGTGAACGAGGTTGACGGGCGGGAGTTCGGGGTCAACATCATCCCGCACACCGCCGCCCACACCACCATCGGCACCTTGCAGCCCGGCGACGCGGTGAACCTGGAGATCGACACCCTGGCGCGCTACGTCGCCCGCCTGCTGGAGTTCCGCGCGTGACCGCACCCCTGACGACGCAGCTGCACGACTTCATCTCGCCCACCGAGGAATTGCTGGAGGAAGCCCGGCGCGGCCGCATGTTCATCCTGGTGGATGACGAGGACCGCGAGAACGAGGGCGACCTGGTGATCCCGGCGCAATTCGCCACGCCGGACGCCATCAACTTCATGGCCCGCTTCGCCCGCGGGCTGATCTGCCTGGCGATGACGCGCGCCCGCGTGGAGCGCCTGGGCCTGCCGCTGATGGCGCAGAGCAACGGCACCCGCCACCAGACCGCCTTCACCGTCTCCATCGAGGCACGCGAGGGCGTCTCCACCGGCATCAGCGCCGCCGACCGCGCGCGCACCGTCGCCGTGGCGATCAACCCGGAGCTGGGGCGCGAGCAGATCACCACCCCAGGCCACGTCTTCCCCCTGGTGGCGCGCGACGGCGGCACGCTGGTCCGCGCCGGCCACACCGAGGCGGCGGTGGATTTCGCCCGCCTGGCCGGCCTCAACCCGTCGGGCGTGATCTGCGAGATCATGAACGAGGACGGCTCGATGGCCCGCCTGCCGGATCTTGTCGCCTTCGCGCAGCATCACGGCCTGAAGCTGGGCACCATCGCCGACCTCATCGCCCATCGCCGCCGCACCGAGCGCCTGGTGAAGCGGGTGGAGGAAGCCACCATCCAGCACGCGGTGGGCGGCGACTGGCGCTGCATCGCCTATGCCTCCACCATCGAGGGCGGCGAGCACGTGGCGCTGGTGAAGGGCGACATCGGCGCCCCCGGCCCGGTGCTGGCGCGCATGCATGCCTCCAACATCCTCACCGACCTTGTGGGCGGCCGCGGCGTGCGGGAGCTGCACGCGGCGATGGAGGCCATCAGCGCCGAGGGCCGCGGCGTGGTGGTGCTGCTGCGGGACTGGCGGCATGACGGCGTCTCGGCCCAGCTGCGCGCCACGCGGGACCGCAATGCCACCCCCTACCTGCGCGACTACGGCATCGGCGCGCAGATCCTGGCCGACCTCGGACTGAAGGACATCATCCGGCTGAGCAACAACCCCCGCCCGCTGGTGGGGCTGGAGGGCTGGGGGCTGCGGGTTGTCGAAACCCGCCCCTTGGCGCAAGAACGCCGGCAATGAGCACCGCCGACGGCCCCGAACGCGACCTTCCGCACCTGGAAGGCGCCCCGCCCCGCATCCTGCTGATCCAGGCGCCCTACTACGCCGGGGTGGTGGGCGGCATGGCCGCGGGCGTGGCGCGGGTGGTGGCGCAGGCCGGCGGCACGCTGGAGGTGGTGGACGTGGCCGGCGCCTTCGAGCTGCCGGCCGCGCTGCGCCTGTCGCTCTCGCAAGGCTACGACGGCGTGGTCCTGCTGGGCTGCGTGGTGAAGGGCGAGACCGACCACTACGACCACATCTGCCGCGAGGCGTGCAGCGGCGTCATGGCCATCACGGCCGAAACCGGCGCCGCCGTGGGCTTCGGCCTGCTGACGGTGCACACGCTGGAACAGGCCGAGGCGCGCTCCCGCGATGACCGCCACAACAAGGGCGCCGAGGCCGCCATCGCCTGCCTGATGCAGGTGGCGCTGCGCCGGAAGTGGGGCGTGGCGTGACGGATCCGAACAAGGGGCGCAAGCGCACCGGCGCGCGCGTCGCCGCCGTGCAGGCGCTGTTCAACGCCGAGGCCAGCGGCGAAAGCGTGGAGACGGTGCTGGACCAGTTCCTGCGCCACCGCCTGGGCGCGGTGGAAGGCCAGGAGGGCTTCGAGGATGGCCGCGTGGAGGAGGCGGATGCCGCGCTCTTCGTGCGCATCCTGCGCAACGCCGCCACGGAATCGGCGGCGCTGGACGAGGTGATCGCCCGCCACCTGGCCCCCGGCTGGGGCATGCACCGGCTGGACCCGGTGATCCGCGCCATCCTGCGCGCCGCCGGCGGCGAGCTGCGCGAGAAGGACGGCCCGCCCGGCCGCGTCGTCATCAAGGAATACATGGACATCGCCCATGGCTTCTTCGGCGGCGAGGAGCCGCGCTTCTGCAACGGCGTGCTGGACGCCCTGGCCCGCACGCTGAAGCCCAAGGACTTCTGATTCTCCCCACGGCGCCGCCGCGCGGCGCCGCCCGGAGGCGCCCATGACCCTGCCCGCCGAGTTCGGCCTCATCGCCCGGCACCTCGCGCCGCTCGCCGGCCCCGGCGCGCTGGGCCTGCTGGATGATGCGGCGGTGATCCCCGGCCCAGCCGGCACCGAGCTGGTGCTGGCCGCCGACGCCATGGTGGCCGGGGTGCATTTCCTGCCCGGCGACCCCCCGGAAACGCTGGGCCGCAAGCTGCTGCGGGTGAACTTGAGCGACCTGGCCGCCATGGGCGCCGCCCCGCTGGCCTACCTGATGACGCTGGCCCTGCCGCATGGCACCCCCGATGCCTGGATGGCCGCCTTCGCGGAGGGGCTGGCCGAGGACCAGGCGCGCTTCGGCCTGCATGTGCTGGGGGGCGACACCGTCTCCACCCCCGGCCCGCTCACGCTGTCCCTCACCATCCTGGGCTCCGTGCCTGCGGGGCAGGCGATCCGCCGCGCCGGCGCCCGGCCGGGGGATGATGCCTGGGTCTCGGGCCGCATCGGCGATGGCTGGCTGGGGCTGCGGGCGGCGCGCGGCGAATGGCCCGACCCCGATGGCGCCCTGGCCCGCCGCTTCCGCCTGCCGGAGCCGCGGCTGGAGACCGGGCAGGCCCTGCGCGGCATCGCCCGCGCGATGATGGATGTCAGCGACGGCCTGCTGCAGGATCTGGGGCACCTGTGCCGCGCCGGCGGCTGCGCGGCGGTGGTGGAGGCCGCGCGCATCCCGGTCAGCGACGCCGCGGCGCCGGTCGCCGCGCTGGCCACCGGCGGCGACGACTACGAGCTGTTGCTGGCCGCCGCCCCGGAGGACGCGCC
>JBEQBS010000330.1:0-3696 GCA_041639675.1 Rubritepida sp.
ACGATGGCCAAGGCGAAGTTCGAGCGCAACAAGCCGCACTGCAACATCGGGACGATCGGCCATGTGGACCATGGCAAGACGTCGCTGACGGCTGCGATCACGAAGGTGCTGGCGAAGTCCGGTGGTGCGTCCTTCACGGCGTACGACCAGATTGACAAGGCGCCGGAGGAGCGCGCGCGCGGCATCACGATCTCCACGGCGCATGTGGAGTACGAGACGGCGAACCGCCACTATGCCCATGTGGACTGCCCCGGGCATGCCGACTACGTGAAGAACATGATCACGGGTGCTGCGCAGATGGACGGCGCGATCCTGGTGTGCTCGGCCGCCGACGGGCCGATGCCGCAGACGCGCGAGCACATCCTGCTGGCGCGGCAGGTGGGCGTGCCGGCGCTGGTGGTGTTCCTCAACAAGATGGACATGGCCGACCCCGACCTGGTCGAGCTGGTGGAGATGGAGCTGCGCGAGCTGCTGTCCTCGTACCAGTTCCCGGGCGATGACATCCCCATTGTGAAGGGCTCGGCGCTGATGGCGCTGGAGGACAAGCAGCCCGAGATCGGCGAGCAGGCGATCCTGCAGCTGATGGCGGAGGTGGACCGCTACATCCCGCAGCCGGAGCGCCCGAAGGACCGTCCGTTCCTGATGCCGATCGAGGACGTGTTCTCCATCTCGGGCCGCGGCACGGTGGTGACGGGTCGCGTGGAGCGCGGGATCATCAAGGTGGGCGAGGAGGTCGAGATCATCGGCCTGAAGGACACCGTGAAGACGACGGTGACGGGCGTGGAGATGTTCCGCAAGCTGCTGGACAGCGGCGAGGCGGGCGACAACATCGGCGCGCTGCTGCGCGGCACCAAGCGCGAGGACGTGGAGCGCGGCCAGGTGCTGGCGGCCCCGGGCTCGATCAAGCCGCACTCGAAGTTCAAGGCCGAGGCGTACATCCTCACGAAGGAGGAGGGCGGGCGCCACACGCCGTTCTTCACCAACTACCGGCCGCAGTTCTACTTCCGCACGACGGACGTGACGGGTGTGGTGCAGCTGCCGGAAGGCGTGGAGATGGTGATGCCGGGCGACAACGTCTCGATGGATGTCGAGCTGATCGCGCCGATCGCCATGGACGAGGGGCTGCGCTTCGCCATCCGCGAGGGCGGCCGCACGGTGGGCGCCGGCGTCGTGGCCTCCATCGCGAACTGACTTCCCTGCGCCGCCGCATGGCGGCGCCACCCCGCCGCCGGTGCGGAGGGTTGGTGTGGCGGCTCCGTGCCGGCGGCGCAGAAAAGGGGCGTAGCTCAATTGGCTAGAGCGCCGGTCTCCAAAACCGGAGGTTGGGGGTTCGAGACCCTCCGCCCCTGCCACCTTCCAGGATGACAGCGCGGTGGCGGCACGTTGCAGAACGGCCGCCATCGTGCTTTTGAGCAGCCGCGCCACCCGGCGCGGATTTTTCAGGAACCCGGACCTTGGCCAAGATCGAGCCCGCACAGTTCATCCGTGAGGTGCGCCAGGAGACCGCGAAGGTCACCTGGCCCTCGCGCCGGGAAACGCTGGTCACCACCGGGCTGGTGCTGGCGCTGTCCTCGCTGGCGGCGGTGTTCTTCCTGGTCGTGGACCAGATCATCCAGTTCGTGATGCGGCTGGTCTTCGGGGTCTGAGGAGCTAACGAGAATGGCCGCCAAGCGCTGGTACGTCGTCCACGTCTATTCGGGCTTCGAGAAGAAGATCGCCGAGCAGATCAAGCAGCAGGCGGACAAGTCCGGCCTCGCGGACCGCATCGAGGACATCATGGTCCCGACCGAGAGCCGCACCGAGGTGCGCCGCAACCAGAAGGTCGAGACCGAGAGCAAGCTCTTCCCCGGCTACGTGCTGGTGAAGATGGAGATGGACGACGAGACCTGGCACCTGGTGCGCGACACGCCCAAGGTGACGGGCTTCCTCGGCGCCCGCAACAAGCCCCAGCCCATCCCCGAATCCGAGGCGATGCGCATGGTGCAGCAGATCACCGAGCAGGCGGAGAAGCCCAAGCGCCCGAAGATCACCTTCGAGGTGGGCGAGCAGGTCCGCGTCTCCGACGGCCCCTTCACCAGCTTCAACGGCACGGTGGAGGAGGTGGACGAGGAGAAGGGCCGCGTGAAGGTTTCCGTCTCCATCTTCGGCCGCTCCACGCCGGTCGAGCTGGAATACTCGCAGGTCGAGAAGCTCTGAGCATCGCAAGCCTCCGTTAACCGGGGGCGCATAGTCTTCCCCTCCAGCGGATGGAGGGATGACGCGATGCGACGCAGGGCGGTCTGCACGGCCGGGATCGCCGGCCTGGCCGCGCCCGCCCTGGCGCGGCGCGCGGCGATCGAGGTGCTGACCTATGACAGCCGTCCCTACGCCATCCCGCGCGGGCCGGAGCCCGGCATGGCCCTGGCCCTGGTGGCGGAGCTCTTCCGCCTGACCGGCGTGCAGGTGGTGTTCCGCTTCCTGCCGCTGCCCGAGGCCCTGGCCCGCGCCGCCGCCCAGCCCGGCGCCGCCCTGGCCCCGCCGCCCCGCCTGCCGGCCTGGGAGGCCGCGCTGGACTGGGCGCTCCCCCTCTTCGAGATGCCCGACACCTTCGCCACGGTGGATTCGCGCCCCCCATCCTCGCTGGAGGAGGCGCGCGCCCTGCCATCGCTCGCCGTGCTCGACGGGGATCCGCTGGCGCTGCGGCTGCGTGCCCAGGGCTTCGGCAACCTCGTCACCTTCGCCGATCGCGGCGCGCTGGTCAGCGCCCTGCATGCGGGGGAGGCGGCGGCCTGGCATGCCAGCCGGCCGGAACAGGCCCATGCGCTGGGCCGCGCCGGGCGGATCGGCCGGCCCGTGGGCGCCACGACGCGCTGGCTGGCGCTGCATCCGCAGGCCGGCATCCCGCACGGGGAGCTGCGCGACGCCATGGCGGCGCTGGAGGCCGATGGCAGCGTGGCCTTCATCCTGCGCGGCCTGGCCGGCGGATGAAGGGCCAGGCGCTCGATGCCCGCTTCGCCCTCGGCGCCGCGGCCTGCCTCATCCTCGCCGAGCTCGGCGGCGCATGGGTGATCGCGCGGCACGGGATGGAGCGGGAGCTGCACCGCAACCTCGGCATGGCCGGCGTGCAGGCCGACATGGTGGCGGCGATGGCGGCACCCGGGCTGCGCTTCAACCGCCCCGGCAGCGTGGAGGCGGTGATCGCCCCGCTGGCCGCGCGCAGCCCGGCCCTGCTGGCCGCGCGGGTGGAGCGCGCGGATGGCGGCGTGCTGCATGAATGGGTGCGGCTGGATGCGGCCCCGCCGGAGGGCTGGTGGCGCCCGGGGCCGGAGCAGCCGCTGGCCGCGCATGCCACCATCGGCCGCGTGGCCACGGCGGCGGATGGCGCGCAGGTCGGCCGCATCGCCCTGCTGTGGGACCAGACGCCGGTGATGCAGGCCGCCGCCAGCGAGTTCCGGTATTCGGCCGCGCTGTCGGTCGGCGTCTCGCTGGCGCTGGGCGGGCTGGGCTTCGGCCTGCTGCGCCAGCGCCTCGACCGCTTCCGCCGGGCCGAGGAGGCCTCGCGCGACCTGGCGATGCGCGACGTGCTGACCGGCATCCTCAACCGCCGCGGCTTCACCGACGCGACGGAGCGCGGGCCGATGGCCGAGGCCTGGGCCGCGCGCCGCCCCATGCTGCTGGCCCTGGCCGACCTGGACGGCTTCAGATCGGAAGAGCACA
>JBEQBS010000331.1:0-3691 GCA_041639675.1 Rubritepida sp.
CGCCCCTCCCCCCGCCCCACCGGTGGCGGAGGCCGGATTCGCGCTGCTCGACGCGGTGGGCGCCCCTGCTCCCCCGGGGCCGGCCCCCCGGCCGGCGCCGACCACCACCCTGTCGCTGCTGCGCAACGGCGCCGGGGGAGGCGCGCCGGGAGCGGCCGCGCCGGAGGTCCTGCCCGCCGCCCGCGTGACAGTCCCATTGGCAGAGGTTATGCGGCTGATCTCCGCCGGCGGTCAGCCGCCGGCATCCCCCTTCGATGCGGTCCGGGCCAGCCTGCACTCGGCCCCTGCGTTGCGCTAGCGGAGGCCACATGCCCCTGATCTGTTTCGCCTCCCCCAAGGGTGGTGTCGGCAAGACCACCCTGGCGGCGAACATCGCCGATGCGCTGCGCCGCCAGGGCCGCCGCGTCCTGGCCATGGATTTCGACCCCCAGAACACCCTGCGCCTGCATTTCGGCGTCGGCCTGTCGGACACCGCGGGCTTCATGACGGAGCTGCCCAAGCGGCCGGACTGGCGCGCCATGGTGCGCCAGACCGCCTCGGGCGTCATGCTGCTGCCGCACGGCTCGATTGACATCCGCGGCGCGCTGGGCATCGCCCATTCGCTGGAGCGCGACCCGGAGCTGCTGGCCGCCCCGCTGCGCGCCATCCTCAGCGACCCCGGCCTGGTGGTGGTGGCGGACACGCCGCCCGGCGCCTCCCACGCGCTGGCCATCCTGGTGCCGATGGCCACCATGGTCTGCGCCGTGCTGCTGAGCGACGCGACCTCCGCCGCGCTGGTACCGGACATCGAGAATGGCCGCTTCCTGGGCCAGGGCACCACGGCCGCCCTGTTCGCCGGAAGGCTGCGCGTGGTGCTGAACGGCGTGGACCCGAATGCCCGCCTGTCCCGCGCCGCGGCGGAGACGGTGGCGCGCCACCTCGGCCCGCGCCTGCTGGGCGCCGTGGCGCGGGAGGAGGCGGTGGCCGAGGCGCTGGCCGCCCAGCGCCTCGTGCTGGACGTGGCGCCCAACAGCCAGGCCGCCGAGGACCTGCGCGAGATCGCCCGCGGCATCGAGGCCGCGGTGCCTGCGGTGCCGGAGCCCTTCGGGGCGAGCTGGGGAGCGAGATAGCATGCAGGTCATCGCCCGCCGCGAACGGATCGCCCGGCTGCCGGGGATGCGCAACCGCATCGTCGGCGCCTTCGCCGTGGCGGTGGGCCTGCTGCTGGCGCTGGCCGTCATCCTGGTGCCGCTGGAGCCCGAGCAGCAGGTGATCTTCGCGCTGGGCGGCTTCCTGCTCTTCCTGGTGCTCAACCGCTTCGAGGGGCGGACGATCACCATCATGCTCGCCATCCTCTCCACGCTGATCTCGCTGCGCTACTTCCACTGGCGCGTGACGGAGACGCTGGAGTTCGAGGGCTTCCTGCAGACCTTCCTCGGCACCGGGCTGGTGGCGGCGGAGTTCTACGCCGTCATCGCGCTCATGCTGTCCTACTTCCAGCTGATCTGGCCGCTGGAGCGCAAGCCGGTGCCCCTGCCGGACGACCCCGAGGACTGGCCGGTGGTGGACGTGTTCATCCCCACCTACAACGAATCCCTGGAGGTGGTGCGCCCCACCGTCTTCGCCGCCATGGCGATGGACTGGCCGGGCCACAAGATGAACGTCTTCATCCTGGATGACGGCCGGCGCGAGGAGTTCCGCCGCTTCGCCGCCGAGGTGGGCTGCGGCTACATCATCCGCCCCGACAACAAGGGCGCCAAGGCCGGCAACATCAACCACGCCCTGGCGCAGACCGACGGCGAATACGTGGTGGTGTTCGACTGCGACCACGTGGCCACGCGCGCCTTCCTCCAGCTCACCCTGGGCTGGATGATCCGCGACCGCGGGCTGTGCATGGTGCAGACGCCGCACCACTTCTACTCGCCCGACCCGTTCGAGCGGAACCTGTCCTCCGGCGACCGCGTGCCCAATGAGGGGCTGCTGTTCTACGGCCTGATCCAGCAGGGCAACGACTTCTGGGGCGGCGCCTTCTTCTGCGGCTCCTGCGCCGTGATCCGGCGCACGGCGCTGGAGGCCATCGGCGGCGTGCCGACCGAGACGGTGACGGAGGATTGCCACGCCAGCCTGCGCATGCAGAAGGCCGGCTGGCGCACCGCCTACCTGCGCGTGCCCCTGGCGGCCGGGCTGGCGACGGAGCGCCTGATCCTGCACATCGGCCAGCGCATGCGCTGGGCGCGCGGCATGATCCAGATCCTGCGCATCGAGAACCCGCTGACCGCGCGTGGGCTGAGTCTGCCGCAGCGCCTCTGCTACTTCATGTCCATGTTCCACTTCCTGTTTCCGCTGCCGCGCTTCGTCTTCCTCACCGCCCCGCTGGCCTTCCTGCTGTTCGGCGAGAACGTGATCGCCGCCTCGCCGCTCGCCATCGTGGCCTATGCGGGGCCGCACATCGTGCACTCCATCGTCACCGCCAGCCGCATGCAGCGCCAGGTGCGCCACTCCTTCTGGAGCGAGATCTACGAGACGGTGCTGACCGTGTACCTGCTGCCCGTCATGCTGGCGACGCTGCTGGACCCCCGCCGCGGCAAGTTCAACGTCACCGACAAGGGCGGCATCCTGGACGAGGGCTACTTCGACATCCGCGCGGTGGGCCCGAACATGGTCCTGGCGCTGGCGCTGATCCTGGGCGTGATCGCGGGCATCTACGGCCTGGCCACCAACCCGCCGCAGAGCCTCAACTTCCAGGCCTATGCGCTGAACCTGGTGTGGGCGACGCTGTGCCTGCTCACCGTGCTCGCCGGCCTCGCCGTGGGACGCGAGCGGCGGCAGCTGCGCGAGCGCGCGCGCATCTCCGCCCTGGTGGCGGCGCGGGTGGTGCTGCCCGATGGCCGGCAGGTCGCCGGCGTCTCGCGCGACCTGTCGCTGGGCGGCGCCGCCTTCGCGATGCCCCGCCCCGAGGGCGTGGCCGAGAACGCCGACGTGATGCTGGAGTTCGAGGTGGGCACGGAGGTGCTGCGCGTGCCGGCCGAGGTGCTGCGCTGGCAGGATGACCGCCTGCAGGTCCGCTTCACCCCGCGCGACATCCGCGACGAGGGCGCCATCGTGCAGACGGTCCTGGGCCGGGCCGACGCCTGGCTGGAATGGGACGACACCAAGGAGGACCGGCCGCTGCGCTCCCTGTCCGAAGTCATTCGCTCCATCGGCGGCCTCTTCGCCGGCGGTTCCCAGTTCTCGCTGCGCCGCAAGCGCGGCGTCACGGACGAGAACGTCGACCTTCCCTCGGAGGTCCGGCGCGGAGCCGAGGCCCTGCACAACGCCTACAAGCAATCCAATCTGCTGTCCTTCGACCGGGCGGCACTGGCCATCTCGGCGGCGGTGGACGGCATGGGCATGGCGCTGGAGAGCGCCCGCCTGGCCGAGCGCGAACTGCGCAATGGCGAACTCAAGGTCTGGGGCGGCAAGCGCCACCAGCACCTGGCGCGGCCAATGCACTTCCTGCACCGCCGCACCCGCGACCGCCTGCGGCCCGAGGTGGCCGCCTTCATGGAATGGCTGCAGCAGGGCACGGCTCAGGCACACTGAGCGGTCCATGCAGATCCTCACCAGCCTACTCGTCCTGATCGTCCTGGCCCGCGTGCTGGGCCACCTGTTTGCGCGCTGGGGCCAGCCGGCCATCGTGGGCGAGATGCTGGCCGGCATCAGATCGGAAGAG
>JBEQBS010000332.1:0-3650 GCA_041639675.1 Rubritepida sp.
ACCATGTCGGCCTTGTGCATGGCGAACGCCAGACCCAGCGTGCGGTTCGTGGCTTCGTACATCCGCTTGTAGAACTTGTAGGCGTAGACCGTGGACGGTCCGCCGTCCGAGGTGTTGCTGGCCGGCGCGGCATCGGGTTCTCCATCGATCAGGGATGATCCCGCATAGGAGTAGCCATTTTCGGCTCCGATCATTTCGTGGACGCGGCGATGTTGGATGTTGGCTGCCCGCGCCGTTTCGGCCCGGACCGCGCGCAGCTCATCCTGCGCCGGCAGGGCCGATGGGCGCCATCGGCACGGCCCATTGGCAGGGCGGCACAACCCTGGCGATGATGGGAGGGGCAACGGAAAGGACCGGACCCATGCGCCACGCAATCCCGCTGCTGCTCGCCGCGCCGCTCGCGCTGGCCGTGCTGCCGGCCGCCGCCCAGGGCGTGGCGGTGGCGGAGCAGGCCTGCGCCAACGGCACCAACGGCAACGGCGCCTGCACCCTGCGCTTCACCGCGCAGCCGGGCGCCACCTACCGCGTGCGGCTGGCCATGGTGGCCGGGCCGTCCGCCAGCCCGGGGATGATGGCGACCGTGCGCACCTCCATCGGCGCCTGCGGGCGGGAATACGCCACCACCGAAAGCTGGATGCGGCCGGGCTCGACCGCACGCTTCGGCAGCTACACCCACCCGCGCAGCGAGGCCGCGGCCGTGCTCTGCGCCGTGGTGGCCATCTATCGCTGCGGCGGCCCCTCGGCCGGGCTCACCTGCCGGGCGGTGGTGAACCTTCCCGCCACCAAGGCCGCCATCATCCAGGATTGAGCGCCCGCCACACCCGCTCCGGCGTCGCCGGCAGGGTGATGTCCACCCCCGCGGCGTCGCGCAGGGCGGCCAGCACCGCCGGGGGTGCCGCGATGGCACCGGCCTGGCCGCTGCCCTTGGCGCCGAGCGCATTGGCGGCGGTCGGCTCGTCCTCGCGCAGATGCACCGCGAGGTCCGGCAGGTCGGCGGCGCGGGGGATGCGGTAGTCCATGAAGGAGGCGGAGAGGAGCTGGCCGCCGGGATCGTGGATGATGGCCTCGCCCAGCGCCTGGCCGATGCCCTGGGCCAGCCCGCCCTGCACCGAGCCCCGCGTGAGCATGGGGTTCAGCAGCGTGCCGTAGTCGTCCACGCAGGTATAGGCCAGCAGGGTCCATTCCCCCGTCTCCGGGTCCAGCTCCACCTCCGCCGCATGGGCGCCGTTGGGGTGGGTGACGCTGTCATTGGCGTGGCTCCCCTCGCCGTCCAGCCCGCCTTCCTCGGCGGCGATGGCGGAAAGGTGCAGGCTGCGGCCATCGGCGGCGGCGAAGGCGCCGGCGGCATAGTGCAGCGCGCCGGGGTCGCATTGCAGCAGCCGGGCGGCGGCGGTGCGGGCGGTGGCGAGCAGCGCGGCGGCGGCGAGGCGGATGGCCTCGCCGCCCTGGTGGAGCGAGCGGGCGCCGCCATGGCCGGCGCCACGCAGGACGCGGTCCGTGTCCGCCTGGGCATAGGATAGATTTCCGGGATCGAGGTCCAGCAGTGCCGCCGCGTATTGCAGGAATGATGTCTCATGGCCCTGGCCGTTGGATTGCGTTCCTACGGAGACTTCAATCCCATCGCCGGCCCAGCGCAGCCGCGCCCATTCGCCTGGGGTGCCGCGCGCGGTTTCCAGGAATGTCGTCAGGCCGAAGCCGCGCAGCATCCCCCGCGCCGCGCTGGCCGCGCGACGGGCGGGGAAGCCGGGCTGGTCGGCCAGCGCGGCGCATTCGGCCAGGCGCAGGGCCGGCGCGCCGTCGCGGATGCGCTGGCCCGTGGCGCCGTCATGCGGCGCCTCCCAGGCCGTATGGGCGCGGTCGAGCCCCGCGGCGTCCAGCATCGTCTCGATGATGAGGTTGGCCTCGGGCTTGCCGGCGCCGCGATAGGCCTCGATGGGCGCGGCGTTGGTGAAGGCACCGCGCACCTCCAGCGCCACCAGCGGCACGCGGTGACAGCCGGCGATGGCGGTGGACAGGCTGTTGGTCGGGCAATGCGGGCCGTATCCGGAGAGATACGCGCCCATGTCGGCCACGGCCTGTACCTCCAGCGCCAGGATTCCGTTCCTGTCATCCAGCGCCAGCCGGGCCACGGCGTCCAGCCCCCGCCCATGGCCGGCGGCGGCGAAGTCCTCGCCCTGGGTGGAGGCCCAGCGCACCGGCGCGCCCAGCAGCCGCGCCGCCTCCAGCAGCGCCACGTATTCGGGGAAGGCGACGTTCTTGGCGCCGAAGCCGCCGCCCACATCGGGCGCCGCGACGCGCAGCGCCGCCTCCTCCAGCCCCAGGGCGGCGCAGAGCTGCCGGCGGATGCCGTGCACGTCCTGGCCCGAGCACAGCAGGTGCAGGCGCCCGCCTTCGGTCCAGGCCAGGGCGCCGCGGGGCTCCATCGGCGCGCAGGCGGCGCGGGGGTTGGGGATGCGGCGCTCCACCACCCGTGCCGCCGCGGCCATGGCGGCGGCAACCGCCGCGTGGTCGCCCTTGCGCCAGAGGAAGGCCAGGTTGCCGGGCGCGCCGGGGTGGATGTCGGGCCCCGCGGCGAAGGGCGCGGCGATGGCCGGGAGCGCCTCGTACTCCACCGCGATGGCCTCGGCGGCGTCCAGCGCCGCATGCGGGGTGTCCGCCACCACCAGGGCCACGCCTTCGCCGACATGGCGCACGCGGTCCCGCGCCAGGTTGGGGCGGGGCGGCTCGTGCATCGCCGCCGCCTCGCCCAGCACGGAGACGCAGGGGATGGGGCGCGTGTGGGCCAGCTCCTCGCCCGTCAGCACCAGCCGCACGCCGGGCATGGCGCGGGCGGCGGCGGCATCCAGCGCGGCGATGCGCGCATGGGCATGCGGCGCGCGCAGGAAGGCGGCGTGCAGCGCGCCGGGCGGCGCGCGGTCGCCGACGTAGCGCCCGGCGCCGGTGAGGAAGCGGTGGTCCTCCCTGCGGCGCAGGGAGCGGCCGATGAGGCTCATCGCGGCGTCCTCCCATCGGCCAGGCCGAAGAGGCCGCGCAGGAAGCCCGGCGTCAGCGCCGCCAGCGGGTTGACGGTGATCTGCGCGTCCTCCGCCTCGCCCTGCGCGCGGAAGGTGGCGGCAAAGACCCCGCCCCCGGCCTCGGGGCTGAACAGGCGGCCGACCAGCGGCAGGTTGCCCAGCAGCGAGTTGAAGAAATAGGCGGGCACGATGGTCCCCTCCATGTCCAGCACGGCGCGTTCCCGCAGGACCCGCCCCCGCGCGGTGAGGCCCAGCGAGGGCGAGAAGGCGCGCGCATCGGTGATCGTCACCGCCTCGGGCGTCAGGGTGAAGGGCACGACGGCGCGGGCGAAGGCGAGGCCGGAGCCGCCCTGCACCGCATCCACCAGCCCGTAGAGCGTCATGGCCTGGAGCAGCTTGCCCAGCGCCGGGGCGTCGCGGACGCTGAACTGCTCCAGCTCCATCTGGCCCTGCAGCGGGGCGCCGGGGCGCGTCTCGGGGTAGGTGCCGGCCAGGGTCATCCGCCCGCCCTGGATGGTGGAGGCGATGCCCAGCGCGCGCAGCAGGGCGCCGCCATCCTCGGCCGTGCCGCGCAGGGCGCGGGCCTCGCCGCGCGGGGCCAGCACCAGCTCGAAGGGTTGGCGGCCCGCGCCGTGC
>JBEQBS010000333.1:0-3654 GCA_041639675.1 Rubritepida sp.
AGGCGCAGCAGCGGGTCGCGCGCCGCCAGCATCGGGGCCAGGCGGGCGGGGGCGCCGGCCTCTGGCAGCACGGCGGGCAGCACGCCGGTTTCGGCCATCAGGGCCAGCGCCTCCCGCGGGTCCGGCGCTTCCAGCAGCCGCTTGAGCTCGCTCCACACCCGCTCGGCCGAGAGGCGCGCCAAGCCGGGCACCGCCTCGCGGATGGCGGACACGGCCGCGGCATCCGGCGCGCCGCGCCCGTAGCGCGCCTGGAAGCGGAAGAAGCGCAGGGCGCGCAGGAAGTCCTCCCGCAGCCGGGTGGGCGCGTCGCCGACGAAGCGCACCACCCCCGCGCGCAGGTCCGCGGCGCCGCCGAAATGGTCGTGCAGCACGCCGCCGGCATCCAGCGACATGGCGTTGATGGAGAAGTCCCGCCGGGCCGCGTCCTCGCGCCAATCGGTGGTCCAGGCCACCTGGGCGTGGCGGCCATCGGCCAGCACGTCGCGCCGCAGCGCCGTCACCTCGATGGGCACCTGGTCCAGTACGGCCGTCACCGTACCGTGGGCGATGCCGGTTCCGAAGACCCGGAACCCGGCGGCCTCCAGCCGGCGGGCGATCTCCTCCGGCGGGAAGGGCGCCGCCATGTCCAGGTCGTGCAGGGGCAGGCCGGCCAGGTGGTCGCGCACGCAGCCGCCCACCGCCCGCGCGCCGGGCAGGGCCCGGAACACCGCCTGGGGCGCCGGCTCCAGCAGCGCGGGAGGGAGGCTCACCGCACCGAACCATCCCGCAGCACGGCGGGCACGTAGCGCTCCCCGCGCTCGATGGAGCGGCCCAGCCCATACCAGGCCAGCCCGGCGATGCCGCACAGCACCCCCACCGCCGCCAGCGACAGCGTGGCGCTGGAGGGGCTGAGCGCGCGCCCGCCCAGCCGCAGCCAGCCCCAGTAGAGCAGGAAGGGCAGCGAGAACAGCGCCGCCTCGATCAGCGCCGCCATCAGCCGCCCCGCAGCGCGCGCGACAGGTTCACCAGGATGGTCGCGGTGGCGCCCCAGACCGAATGCTCCCCATTCGGCCAGATCCAGTATTCGCGCATGCGCCCCTGCCACATGCCCGATTCGCGCCGGGCGGCGTCGGGGTCCAGCAGCTTCGCCAGGGGGAACTCGAAGGCTTCCTGCACCTCGCCGGGGTCGGGCGTGAGCGACACGGGCGGCTCCACGGTGGCGAGGATGGGGGTGATCTCGTAGCCCGTGCCGGTGCGGTGGCGCGGCATGCGGCCCATCACCGCCGGCAGGCGCGGGTCCAGGCCCACCTCCTCCGCGGCCTCGCGCAGCGCCGCCTGCTCGGGCGTCTCGCCCGGCTCGATGCGCCCGCCGGGGAAGCTCACCTGCCCGGCATGGGTGGACAGGTGCGCGGCCCGGCGCGTCAGCAGGATGGCGGGCCGGCCTGGGTGCATCACGCAGGCCACCAGCACGGCGGCGGGGCGGATGCCCGTCTCGCTCAGCCCCTCGGCATCGTCGGAGAAGGTGTCGGCCAGGCGGTCGAACAGGCCCGGCCGCGCCAGGGCGGCGCGCAGTTCGGCATCGGTCACTCGGCGGCGGATTCCAGGGCCGTGGCCTCGTCAATGGGGAAGAAGACGCCCTCGCTCCACACGCCCAGCACCTCGCGCCCCGCCACGCGCTCGGGCACGGCGAGCGCCACCATCTCGTAGAAGACGGCGCGGTTGATCCGCGCCTCCAGCCCCGGGCGCACGGTGATGTAGGGCCGCGGCTCCCGCGTGCGGGGGTCGAGCGCGACGCGGATCGGGTTCTGCGCGCTGGCCGTCACCACCTCGTCGCAATTGGTGCGGAAGCTCAGGCATTGCCGCGGCTGGCCGTCGCCGCAGGGGCAATCCTTCCAGGCCAGCTCCACGGCGATGAAGGGCGCGTCCTCGACCTCGATGGTGCCGCGCTCCACCGGGGTTTCCAGCCAGTAGCTCCCATCCGCCCCGCGCGAGAGCACGGAGGCGAAGAGGCAGACCAGCTCCTTCCGGCCGATCGGGCTGCCCTTGTAGTGCCAGGTGCCGTCGCGCGCGATGCGGATGTCCAGCCGGCCGCATTCGTGGCGGGGCCGCCGCGCCCAGTCCGGGGCGGGGGTCATGCCCTTTGCGGGGGCGGCGCCCGAGGCCGTGACACTGGGCGCTTTGATCCGGCGTTCCATCAGCATAGGCTTTCCTGAAACCCACCGTGAGCCTGCCAGGGAGGCAACCCCGCCCCCCCTGCCGGTCAATATGGGAGAGGCTGCCGGATGAATGAAGTGCCCCCCGCGGATTCCCTGCTGCCGGAGGTGGAAGCCCTGACGGACCGCCTGGCCCGCGCCCGCGCCGCCATCGGCCGGGTGATCTTCGGGCAGGAGGCGGTGGTGGAGCGCACCCTGGTCACGCTGCTTTCCGGCGGGCACCTGCTGCTGGTGGGCGTGCCCGGCCTGGGCAAGACCAGGCTGGTGGAGGCGCTGGGCACCGTGATGGGCCTCGACGCCCGCCGCGTGCAGTTCACCCCCGACCTGATGCCCGCCGACATCCTGGGCAGCGAGGTGCTGGAGGAGGACGCGCAGGGACGGCGTGAGTTCCGCTTCATCCAGGGCCCGGTCTTCACCCAGCTGCTGATGGCCGACGAGATCAACCGCGCCAGCCCGCGCACGCAATCCGCGCTGCTCCAGGCCATGCAGGAGCACAAGGTGGCGGTGGGCGGGCGCATCCTGCCCCTGCCCGCCCCCTTCCACGTGCTGGCCACCCAGAACCCCATCGAGCAGGAAGGCACCTACCCGCTGCCCGAGGCGCAGCTCGACCGCTTCCTGCTGGAGGTCGAGGTGGACTACCCCGACGAGGCCGCCGAGCGCGCCATGCTGCTGGCCACCACCGGCGCGGCGGAGGCGCGGCCGGAGGCGGCGATGACCGCCGCCGACCTGCTGGCCGCCCAGGCGCTGATCCGCCGCATCCCGGTGGGCGCGCAGGTGGTGGACGCCATCCTGCGCCTGGTGCGCGGCGCGCGGCCGGGCACGGAAGGCGCGCTCGCCGAGGCGACGGCGCATCTTTCCTGGGGCCCCGGCCCGCGCGCCGCCCAGGCGCTGATGCTGGCCTGCCGGGCGCGGGCGCTGCTGGATGGCCGCCTCGCGCCCTCGGTGGACGACGTGCGCGAGCTGGCCGAGCCCGTGCTGCGCCACCGCATGGCGCTGAGCTTCGCCGCCCGCGCCGATGGCGTGCGGATGGACGAGGTGGTTTCGGCGCTGCGGGCCTCCATTGGCTGAGCTGCTGACCGCGAGGGCGGAGGCCGCCGCCGCCCGCCTGCCGCCCCTGGTGGTGGAGGCCGAGCGCGTGGCGGCGACGCTGATGCAGGGCGCGCACGGCCGCCGCCGCGCCGGCACCGGCGACGCCTTCTGGCAGTTCCGCCCCTATGTGGCCGGCGACGCCGCCGCCCGCGTGGACTGGCGGCAGAGCGCCAAGGCCGACCGCCTCTTCGTGCGCGAGACGGAATGGGAGGCCGCGCAGACCGTGGTGCTGTGGCGCGACCGCACGCCTTCGATGGATTGGCGCTCCGCCAAGGCCCTGCCGCTGAAGGCCGGGCGCGCCGACCTGCTGCTGCTGGCGCTGGCGGCGCTGCTCCTGCGCGGCGGCGAGCGCATCCGCCTCCTGCCCGGCCCG